>JAGCWE010000001.1 GCA_017962005.1 Paludibacteraceae bacterium
ATACATCAAGAATTTTTCCGAAATTCGCAGCCAAGTTGCGCATGACGAAGATTTTTTAGTTGTTTAACTTTGTTGATTTGACACCACAAAGTTACTAAAAATCAACGATATGTGCAACTCTTTTGTTGATTATATTAGGTCAAAGAACACCTTTGTTTTATTCCGCCAACAGGTTAACAGTTAGTTTTTTGGGGTTAGTATTATGCCCTACTCTTGTGTAGGGATTTATTTATTGACAAAATGGTTTTATTCGGCAAGGGTAGCGCAAAGGTAGCGCAAGGGTAGCGGATTCGGACGCTATGGGTTCGGCATCCCTTCGGTATCCCTTCGGGGAGGGAACAGTCCGGCAAGGGAGGCGCATCAATGAGAAGAGAGATACGCGAGGACGTTGGTTTGGATGCGGGAGGCAAGAGCCGCAGAGTTGTCCGCCACGTCACAGCCGAGGGACAACGACTCGCCCGTGATGTGCTCGTAAAGTTCCATATAGCGGTCGCGTATGCCATCCACCACGGCAGGAGTCATCTCGGGAACCTGCTGCCCCTCCTTGCCCTGAAAGCCGTTCTGCATAAGCCACTCGCGCACAAACTCCTTCGACAACTGACGCTGTGGCTGCCCGTTGCGGAAACGCTCCTCATAGCCATCGCTGTAGAAATACCGCGAAGAGTCGGGCGTATGCACCTCGTCCATCAGGAGTATCTGTCCGTTGTACGTGCCAAACTCGTACTTGGTGTCCACGAGGATGAGCCCGCGCTCCGCCGCCATCTGCTGCCCGCGACGGAAGAGAGCCAGCGAGTACCGCTCCAACTGTTCGTATTCCTTTTCGGGCACGAGCCCCTTGGCGATGATTTCCTCGCGGGAGATGTTCTCGTCGTGCTCGCCAATCTCCGCCTTGGTAGTGGGCGTGATAATGGGTTCGGGGAACGCCTCGTTCTCACGCATCCCGTCGGGCAGCCGCACTCCGCAGAGTGTGCGTTCGCCCTGCTGATAGGCTCGCCACGCACTGCCGCAGAGATAACCGCGCACAATCATCTCGACAGGATAGCCCTGACAGCGCCTGCCGACAGAGACCATCGGGTCGGGCGTGGCCTCGAGCCAGTTGGGCACAATGTCCTCCGTAGCACGAAGGAAACGCGCCGCAATCTGATTGAGAATCCGCCCCTTGAAGGGTATGCCGTGCGGGAGTATGACATCGAACGCGGAAATACGGTCGGTGGCGACCATCACGAGGCGGTCGTTAAGGAAATAGACATCACGGACCTTGCCATGATACACTCCCGTCTGGCGGGGAAAATGAAAATCAGTCTGGGTTAATGCGGTATTCATATAATAGTTGGTCTTTAATTTACTTATACTCATCCCACGCGAGGATGTCGAGCTGGTCAAGCGGCACGGCGCAGAACGCATAGATGAACGCGCCCGCAAGACGAGGATTGCTGATGACAGGGATATTGAGGTCGATGGCAGCACGGCGGACCTGGTAGCCCTTGTTCTCGGTGCCGGTGTCGTTCTCGCGATGGACACTGATGACCAGTTCGATGGTGTGGTTATGCAACAGGCGCAGCACCTCGTCCGTGCTGACGCAGGTATTGGGCACGTTGTACTCGGTGAGGAACGCGGACGTGCCCTCCGTGGCATAGAGCGTGTAGCCCTTGGACGCAAGCAGACGCGCGGGTTCGAGAAGCATGGTCCGGTGCTTGGTGTCGCCCGCGGAAATAAGGACGGACTTCTCCGGCACGCGGTAGCCGACAGAAAGCATGGCCTTCATCAAGGCGGCATTGGCATCCTCACCAAGGCATCCGACCTCACCGGTGGACGCCATATCCACGCCAAGTACAGGGTCGGTGTTCTGCAGGCGGTTGAAAGAGAACTGCGAGGCCTTGACCCCGACATACTCGAAGTCGAAGAGCGACTTATGGGGCTTCTCGACAGGCAAGCCAAGCATGATGCGCGTGGCAAGGTCGATGAGGTTAATCTTGAGCACCTTCGACACGAACGGGAATGAACGTGAGGCACGAAGGTTGCACTCGATGACCTTGATTTCGTTCTCGCGGGCAAGGAACTGGATGTTGAAAGGCCCCGATATATTAAGCTCACGCGCAATCTGTCCGGATATCCGCTTGATACGGCGGACGGTTTCGACATAGAGCTTCTGCGCCGGGAACATGATGGTGGCGTCGCCCGAATGCACACCCGCATACTCGACATGCTCGGAAATGGCGTAGGCGATAATCTCGCCGTTCCGCGCCACAGCGTCCATCTCGACCTCCTTGGTGTTGTTCATGAACTTGGAGACAACGACGGGGTGCTTCTGGCTGACATTGGCGGCGAGGCGGAGGAAGCGGCGGAGCTCCTCCTCGGAAGAGCAGACGTTCATCGCCGCGCCCGAAAGGACATACGAGGGACGGACAAGCACGGGATAACCGACCTTCTCCACGAAGGCGTGTATGTCCTCCATCGAGGTGAGCGCACTCCACCGCGGCTGGTCCACGCCTATGCGGTCGAGCATGGCAGAGAACTTGTCGCGGTCCTCGGCGTTGTCGATGGACTGGGCGGAAGTGCCGAGCAGACGGACGTGCTGCTCGTCCAACTTGAGCGCGAGGTTGTTGGGAATCTGTCCGCCAGTGGAGACGATAACGCCGTAAGGCGTCTCCAGCTCAATGATGTCCATCACGCGCTCGAAGGTGAGTTCGTCGAAATAGAGGCGGTCGCACATGTCGTAGTCGGTGGAAACGGTCTCGGGATTGTAGTTGATCATCACGGACCGGTAGCCGCTCTTGCGTATGGTGTTGAGCGCCTGCACGCCGCACCAGTCGAACTCGACAGACGAGCCGATGCGGTAGGCACCCGAACCAAGGACGATAATGGACTGACGGTCACCGGAATAGTCGATGTCGCTTTCGGTGCCGCTGTAGGTCAGATAGAGGTAGTTGGTCTGCGCCGGATACTCGGCGGCAAGGGTGTCAATCTGACGGACAACGGGAAGGATGCCTCTTTCCTTGCGGTGAGCGCGCATACGCAATACAGCGGCTTCGGAGTCGGTCGATTCCATCAAGCCGACAGCACGCGCCACCTGGAAATCGCTGAACCCCTGCTGCTTGGCTTTGAGCAAAAGGTCATCGGGCAAGGTGTCAACAGTGTATTGGTGGAGTTCCTGCTCGGTACGGCGGATGTTCTCCAATTTCTGCAGGAACCAGCGGTCAATCATCGTAAGGTTGTGGATGCGCTCGACACTGTAGCCCTGCTTCATCGCCTCGGCGACAACGAAGATGCGCTTGTCGGTCGGCGCCGCAAGCGAATGGTCTATGTTGTCAATCTGAAGAACCTTGTTCGCAGCGAAGCCGTGCATCCCCTGCCCTATCATGCGAAGCCCTTTCTGAATGGCCTCCTCGAAGGTACGGCCTATCGCCATCACCTCGCCGACAGACTTCATGGAAGAGCCGAGTTCGCGGTCCACATTGCGGAACTTGTTAAGGTCCCAGCGGGGAATCTTGCAGACCACGTAGTCAAGCGCCGGCTCGAAGAAAGCAGAGGTCGTCTTGGTGACGGAGTTGCTGAGTTCGTGCAAGCCGTAGCCCATCCCGAGCTTGGCGGCAACGAAGGCAAGCGGATAGCCGGTCGCCTTGCTGGCAAGGGCAGACGAACGCGAAAGACGCGCATTGACCTCGATGACACGGTAGTCCTCCGACTGCGGGTCAAGGGCGTACTGGACGTTACATTCGCCCACGATGCCGATGTGGCGGATGATGCGTATGGCAAGTTCGCGCAGTTTGTGGTACTCGGAGTTGGTGAGCGTCTGGGAAGGAGCAATGACGATGCTCTCGCCAGTGTGGATGCCGAGCGGGTCGAAGTTCTCCATGTTGCAGACGGTGATGCAGTTGTCATAACGGTCGCGCACCACCTCGTACTCAATCTCCTTCCAGCCCTTGAGCGACTTCTCGACCAAGACCTGCGGGGAGAAAGAGAAGGCTTTTTCGGCAAGGCGGTTGAGTTCGTCCTCATTGTCGCAGAAGCCGGAGCCGAGCCCTCCGAGCGCGTAGGCGGCACGTATGATAATGGGATAACCGAGCCGCGCGGCAGCCTCACGCGCCTGCCCGATGTTCTCACACGCCTCGCTGCGAATGGTCTTCACGCCGATTTCATTGAGGCGCTCAACGAAGAGTTCGCGGTCCTCGGTGTCCATAATGGCGCGGATGGGCGTGCCGAGCACCTGCACGTTGTAACGGTCGAGCACGCCCTGCTTGAAGAGTTCCACGCCGCAGTTGAGGGCTGTCTGGCCTCCAAAGGAAAGCAGGATGCCGTCGGGACGCTCCTTCTCGATGACCCGCTCAACAAAGTAAGGCGAGACGGGCAGGAAATAGATTTTGTCCGCCACACCCTCGGATGTCTGCACAGTGGCTATATTGGGGTTGATGAGGACAGTTGTAACACCTTCTTCGCGGAGAGCCTTGAGCGCCTGGCTTCCGGAATAGTCAAACTCGCCCGCCTCTCCGATTTTGAGCGCGCCGGAGCCAAGGACGAGGACTTTGTGAATGTCGTTGAGTTTCATTATTATCGGATGAAATTGGTTCGTTGATGGGGTTCGGAGTCGATGTCATAATGCGGCTCGGCGGCAAGGCTGCGCATGAGCCACGCGAGGTTGTGCGCCATGGTCCGCATGGTCTGCAGGCCCTCCGCGTCCAGCCGCGCCTCACCTTTAGCGGCACCATAGACGATGTTCCAGTACTGCGAGGTGGCGACGGGCATGTTGCACATCTGGAAGGGCATGTTCATGGTCTGCAAGGCGGCTGTCGCACCACCCCTCCGTGCCACGACGACAGACGCTACAGGCTTGAAGGCAAAGACCGGTCTTGCCGCGTAGAGCGCACGCTGCAGGACTGCGAGCAGTGCGCCGTTGGGCTGGCCGAAATAGGTGGGCGTACCAAATATGAACGCATCCGCCGTCTGCGCCGCCTCAATCAGGCGGTTGGTGATGTCGTCATCGAAGGCACAGCGGAGGTTGTTGTCCCTGGCACATGCCCCGCAGGCGGCACACCCCCTGACGGGCTGGCTGCCGATGTGGAAAAATCCAGTGTCGAACCCCTCCTCCTGAAGCACGCGCGCCGCCTCGGAGAGAGCGACATACGTGTTGCCGTCCTTACGCGGAGAAGCGTTGATAAGCAAGACTTTCATATTTGTTCAGAACAGTTTGGTTTTGCGTATGAGCCGCAGAAGCGCGGTGGGAATAAGCGCCACGCCCAACAGCAGCAGTTTGCTCCACAGCCACGGGACGGTGACCGATGCCCGTCCCGCAAAAAGCGCGTTCAGCGCACGCTGGACAAGATAACGCGGCGTGACGATGACGCCCAAGGCAAGCCCAGCCTTTGTCAGCCACCGAGGTATGGAATACAGACCCGTATCCACCGCCCCAGGATGGACGGCGAGGACACGCACGCCGTAGTCCTTCAACTCAATATGCAGCGAGCGTGTGAAAGCGCTAAGGAAAGCCTTGGTGGAGCCGTATGTGCCGAGCCGCTGGACGGCGATACGCTTCGTGATGGAAGACACATTGAGAATATACCCTTTGCCCCGCCGGCGCATATCCTTCCCGAACAGACGGCATAGCATGGCGGGAGTGGTGACGTGCAGATGAAGGATAGTGCGTGTGAAAGCGACCGTGTCGTCAACTATGTCCTTGTCGTGATAGACACCCGCGTTGTTAATCAGAACCTCAACGGGGATGTCTTCCTGATGACAGTAGTTGTAGAGGTCTTCCGCCGCATCCAGTGTCCCCAAATCCATCAGACGCGTCTTCGCCGTGATGCCGAAACACTCAGCCACCTGACAGGCGACCTGCTCCACAGCGGGATTGATGTCAACGAGAAGCAGATTGTAGCCCCGTGCCGCCAGCTGACTGGCATATTCGACTCCCATACCGGTGGCGGCTCCGGTTACCAATGCGTAAGACGTATTTCGTGCCATTGAAAAACGACTATCGTGGAAAAAACACCGCAAAAGTACAAAAGAATTTTGAAGCAGAAGATAAAGTATCCGCTTTTTTTTGTTTGATTGCAATTTTTACCTTACTTTTGCCGCAATATTTTAAGCGATTGAACAACCAATTATGACGACCAAAGAACTAACCAACCGCATAGCCGGAAAAACAGGTATGACCAAGCGCGAAAGCGAACAACTGATGGCGGCGGCAGTGGACGTGATTACAGAGTGTCTGAATGAAGACCAGACAGTGCTGCTTCAGAATTTCGGCTTGTTGAGCATAAAGGAACGTCCCCAACGCGAAGTGATGAATCCCAAGACAGGCGAGAAACGCATAGCGGAAGCGAAACGCGTCATCACCTTTACCGCCAACACCACCCTTAAACAACAAGTACGCTAATGGACAAACAGAATAAAATCAGTTGGGTGGCGCTGCGCGGCATGGTAGCCCGTCGCGCCGGAGTGAACGAAAAGAAAGCAAAACTGTTTATGGACGCGCTGGTGGAGCAACTCGCGCAGGCACTGGCCAATCACGAGAGCGTCCGCATCAACGGTCTGGGCACCTTCCGCGTTCTGGAAACAGCCGCCCGCAAGAGCGTTGACGTGCGCTCGGGAGAAGCAATCACTATCCCCTCATACCATAAACTCAGTTTTGTGTCAGACGCATCACTGAAGAAGGACATCGGCTTTGACAATCCCGCCGTCCCCGCTGACAGCGACCCGATGCGCCGGCTCAGCGAACAGGCGGACGAGATAGTGGGAATCCTCGCCGATATGGGACAAAACACAGGGAAAGAGGAACCCATGGCGGAAGAGCAACAGCCCGTTGTTGAAGAACCTCTGCCCGTTATCGAAGAGCAGTCCGCTGTCGAGGAACTACTGCCTGTTGTGGAAAATCCTTTGCCTGTAGAGGAAGAGCAACAGTCCGTGGTGGAGGAACAACCTATTGTAGTAAAATCTGTTACAGAAGAGCAACAGCCTGTAGTTGAAGAAGAACCTGTTATTGCGGAACAACCCGTTATAGAGGACACACCTCCTTCAGCTTCTTATCAGCCTACTCCTTCCTACCCCTCTTATTCCCCTTCATCTTCTTATCTTGACTCATACAAGCCCGGTCAGGACACACCTCCGGAAAAGAATGAGAGAAAGAAACCCAAAGGATGGATGATAGCGGGAATTACGCTGGCGGTGCTGTGCGTACTGCTCGTAGCAGCCTATTTCGTACTGCAATACAAATATTCCGACATACTGGACAATTGGCTTAAAAACACAGAAGTAGCTGAGGTGCTTGACCAAGGCGAAGAAACAGAAAACGAAACCATTGAAACAGAGAATGACACTGCCGATTGGGAAGAAATGAAACTTGCCGGCGAATCGGAAGAAGAACCGACGCCTATGGCACAAGCACAAACACAGGACATAGAGAAATCCACACCAAAAGAAAGCGTGCTGACGTCGCCCCGCTCATACAAAGAACTCATTACCACAGATGAGATGAGACCCGGCGGACGCCTTACCCTGATGGCACAGAAATACTACGGACACAAAGACCTGTGGGTGTTCATCTATGAAGCAAACCTCGGAAGAATCAAATCACCCACCAACATAGAGGTCGGAACTCCCATCCGCATTCCTAAACTCAGTGAACAGCTGATGGATGTGGAGAACCCCGAAACAAAGGAGCTGATGCGGCAACTCCGCGAACAGTATTCCAACAGATGATATATGCCGGGAGACAGCATCCATATAGTCGGCGCACGTACCCATAATCTGCGCAACGTGTCCCTGCATATACCGCAGGAGCAAATGACGGTGGTGACGGGCGTGTCAGGCAGCGGCAAATCGTCGCTGGCGTTCGACACGCTCTACGCCGAAGGGCAACGCCGCTACGTGGAGAGCCTGAGTGCCTATGCGCGGCAGTTCCTCGGACGGATGCAGAAACCCGACGTGGACAGGATTGAGAACATCCCGCCCGCCATCGCCATCGAGCAGAAGACCACCTCGCGCAACCCGCGCTCGACAGTGGGAACGGTTACGGAGATACACGACTATCTCAAACTGCTGTTCGCACGCATCGGCAGGACGTTCTCTCCCGTCAGTGGCGGAGAAGTAAGACGGCACACTATACGCGACGTGGTGGATGCGATGACTGCACAGCCCAAAGGCACACGCATCTTTCTGCTTGCGCCGCTGTCCGCTGACAACGGGGCGATTTCACCGGACAAACTGTCCGTGCTGCAGGAGCAGGGCTTCTCGCGCCTGTGGCAGAACGGCAGGACGCTCCGTATCGGCGAGGACACACCTGCCGTAGGACAGGCGGTCTTTCTGATGGTGGACCGTCTGGTGGCGGACGGCGAACAGGCTACCGCCAACCGCTTTGCCGATTCGGTGCAGACCGCCTTTTACGAAGGCAATGGCGCGTGCCGCTTGGAAACGGAAACACCCGATGGCGACAAGCGCACAATGGTCTTCTCTGAGCGGTTTGAGGCGGATGGCATCCGGTTCATCGAGCCAAGCGAACACCTCTTTGATTTCAACAACCCTCTGGGGGCGTGTCCGACATGCGGCGGATACGGCAACGTGATAGGCATTGACCCTGACCTTGTGGTGCCAGACAAGTCGAAATCAATATACGATGGCGCGATAGCCTGCTGGCGGGGCGAGAAGATGAGCCAATGGAACGACGAACTGGTCTATAACGCCCAATACTTCGATTTCCCTATCCATACACCCTTCTACGCCCTGACGCAGGAGCAGAAAGACCTGCTGTGGAAAGGCAACCGGTATTTCCACGGACTGAACGACTTCTTCCACGAATTGGAGTCGAAACAGTACAGCAAGATGCAGTACCGCGTGATGCTTGCCCGCTACCGGGGCAAGAGCGTCTGCCCCGAGTGTATGGGTATGCGTCTGCGCAAGGAGGCGGAATACGTCCGTGTGGGCGGCAAGTCCGTCACCGACCTGTGCCGGATGCCTGTCAGCGAACTGAAAGTGTGGTTCGAACATCTGACACTCACCTCTACGGAGCAGCAGACCGCCGACAGACTGCTTCAGGAGATTCGGTCACGGCTGGACTTCATGTGCGATGTGGGGCTGAACTACCTCACCCTCAACCGCCTGAGCAGCACGTTGTCCGGCGGCGAGAGCCAGCGCATCAACCTCGCCAAGTCGTTGGGAAGCAGTCTGGTAGGGTCGCTGTACGTGCTGGACGAGCCGAGCATAGGCCTTCATCCCCGCGACACACACCGACTGATTCACGTGCTCCAGCAGTTGCGCGACCTCGGGAACACCATCGTGGTCGTGGAGCATGACGACGAGATACAGCGCGCCGCCGACCATATCGTGGAAATCGGTCCGGGAGCGGGCATCCACGGGGGAAAAATCACCTACGAAGGGCAGCCGCAATGGGAGAAGTTCACCTACGACTTGCCCGACCAACGCCGCCGGTGGAACAACTACATTGAGGTAATCGGCGCGACGGAGAACAACCTCAAGAACATCGATGTGCGGTTCCCGTTGGGCGTGATGACTGTCGTGACGGGCGTGTCGGGCAGCGGCAAGTCGTCGCTGGTGAGCAAGGTGCTCTACCCCGCCCTCAAGAAACACTACGACGGCGTGGCGGAGCGGACTGGAGACTTTGGGCGGTTGCAAGGCAGCCTGCACCTGATTCAGGACATCGAGTACATCGACCAGACCCCGCTCTCGCGCTCGTCACGCTCCAATCCGGTGACCTACCTGAAAGCCTACGACGAGATACGCCGCCTGTACGCCAACCAGCAACTGTCCAAACAGATGGGCTTCACGCCCGCGCATTTCTCCTTCAACACGCCCGGCGGACGCTGCGAGGAGTGTCAGGGCGAGGGAACGATAACCATCTCCATGCAGTTTATGGCGGACATCGTGTTGGAGTGCGAGCACTGCCACGGCAAGCGTTTCAAGCAGGACGTGCTGGACGTGCAGTACCGGGGCAAGAGCATCTATGACATACTGCAGATGACCGTCAGCGAAGCCATTGACTTCTTCTCCGAAGATCCGGACTGCAAGCGTATCGTGCAGCGGTTGCGCCCCTTGCAGGATGTGGGTATCGGCTATGTGCGCCTCGGGCAGTCCTCCTCCACACTCTCAGGCGGCGAGAGCCAGCGCGTCAAACTGGCGTCGTTCCTCGCCGATGAGAACACACGACCCGTCATGTTCGTCTTCGACGAGCCGACTACGGGTCTGCACCATACGGACATACGCGTGCTGCTTAAGGCTCTCAACCGCCTCATATCGCACGGACACACCGTCGTCATCATTGAGCACAACCCCGAAGTCATCCTCGCCGCCGACCACATTATCGACCTCGGTCCGGAAGGCGGAAACGAGGGCGGACAGGTTGTCGCAACGGGCACGCCGGAGGATATAATGGAATGTGAGCGGAGCCATACCGGGCAGTGCCTGAAAAAGATACTGGCAGGCGCGGAGATACGCCGCGGGGAAATACCTGTATAAAAGATGATCAGCGTAGAGCACCTCTCCATAGAATTCTCATCCCGTCCTGTGCTGGACGACATATCCTTCCTCATCCACAAGAAGGACCGCATCGCCCTTGTGGGCAAGAACGGCGCGGGCAAAACCACTCTGCTGCGCCTCCTGGCGGGCGAGTACGAGCCAACGTCAGGACACATTTCCCGCGAGAGCGGTCTGAGCATCGGCTATCTGCCGCAGGTGATGCTCTTCACCGACAACCGCACGCTGCGCGAGGAGGTGATGACCGTCTTCAGCGGTGAGGACGAGGCGCGCTTCGTGGCGGAGATGGACCGCACGCTCATCGGCCTGGGCTTTGAGCGGAAGGACTTCGAGCGGGCGTGCAGCGAGTTCTCAGGCGGATGGCGTATGCGTATCGAGCTGGCGAAGATTCTGCTCCGTCACCCCGACCTGCTTCTCCTTGACGAGCCGACCAACCACCTCGACATAGAGAGCATCCAATGGCTGGAGGAGTTCCTTGCGCAGAGTCCGAGTGCCGTGCTGCTGGTCAGTCACGACCGCGCTTTCCTCGACCATGCCACCAACCGAACCATCGAAATCACGCTTGGGCGCATCTACGACTACAACGTGCCTTACACGCAGTTCGTCACCCTTCGTCAGGAGCGCCACGACCAGCAGGTGCGCGCCTACCTCAACCAGCAGAAGATGATTGAGGAGACGGAGGCGTTCATCGAGCGCTTCCGCTACAAGCCCACAAAGGCTGTGCAGGTGCAGTCGCGCATCAAGCAACTCAACAAACTCGAGCGCCTGGAAGTGGACGTGGAGGACACCTCACGCCTGCATCTGCGTTTCCCGCCCGCGCCCCGGAGCGGCGACTTCCCTGTCATCATTGAGGATTTGCGCAAGGACTACGGCACACACACCGTCATCCGCGACGTGACGCTCACCATCCGGCGGGGCGAGAAGGTGGCTTTCGTAGGCAGGAACGGCGAGGGCAAGACCACGCTGGTGCGCTGCATTATGGGGCAGTTGGACTATATGGGCACGCTCAAAATCGGGCATAACGTCCGCATCGGCTATTTCGCGCAGAACCAGGCATCGCTGCTTGACGAGAACCTGACCGTCTTCCAGACCATCGACTACGTGGCTACCGGTGACATACGTACCCGCATACGCGACATACTCGGTGCGTTCATGTTCGGCGGCGAGGCGGGCGTGAAGAAAGTGAAAGTGCTCAGCGGTGGCGAGCGCAGCCGTCTGGCTATGATACGCCTGCTGCTGGAGCCGTGCAACCTGCTCATTCTCGATGAGCCGACCAACCACCTTGACATGCAGTCGAAGGAGGTGCTCAAGGATGCGCTCAGGGACTTCAACGGCACGCTTGTCTGCGTCAGCCACGACCGCGACTTTATGGACGGGCTGGTGGAGAAAGTCTATGAGTTCGGCGGCGGGAAGGTGAAGGAGCATATCGGCGGCATCTACGATTTCCTGCGCACGAAGAAGATGTCCTCGTTGCAGGACTTGGAGCGCAGGCAGCCGGAGAAGGACAAGACCGCCACCGCCAGGGACACTGCCTCCAAACTCTCCTACGAGCAGCAGAAAGCCGAAGCGGCTGCCAGGCGCAAGAAAGAGAAGCAGATAGCCGAGACAGAAGCGGAGATAGCCCGGCTGGAGGACGAGCAGAAAAAGATGGAGACACTGCTGCAATACCCGCAGGAACAGACGCAGGCAAACTTTCAGCAGTACGAACATATCAAACACCTAATCCAACAAAAACTATACGAATGGGAGATCTTGTCAGATTCTTGATTGAGTTCCTGCTTTACGGGAACAAGGACGCCGCGCAGTTGGTCGGATACACGGAGGAGGAGAGCAAATGGCAGCAGTATAAAGTGGTCATCGTGCCTTGCGGCCAGTTGGGCAAGCGGCTTGTCATGCCCGACATGGCGGAGCCTCGTCCCGAGCGGCTGGGCGACACATGGGTCATACGCACCGACTTGGTCTATAACTCCTTCTTCTTCATATCGGGTGCGGAGGAGGTGCTGGTCAGCGAGCATGACGAGCACAACCGTTTTCTGGCGCGTCATTCGCTGCTCGGCAGGGACAGCCGCCTGATGACTCCGCTGATTGACGAGTACGGCAGGATGCTGCTCCGTCTGCTCGGTCTGCCCATGCCCGAGGAGGGGCTGAAAGCGGTCTATCTGACGCACGATGTGGATTCCATAGCCCGCTACCGCCATCCCAAGGGGTTCCTCGGCGCGGTGAAAAGAGGTCATCTGCAGCGGGCGCTGGCTGCCGTGCGTGACATCAAGCAGGATCCCGACTACACCTTCCCGTGGCTGATGAAGCAGGATGCGATGCTCACCGGAACGCCCTTCCCTGTCTATCCATTGTACTTCATCAAGGACACGATGGGATACGGCTTCGACTATCCGCAGTACAATCTGGACGGGCACGACTTCCATTTCCTCGCATTCAAGATTATGAAAACGGGCGGACAGATAGGTTGGCACAGCAGTTACTACAATGTTTTCTACAAGAAACCCAACATTGCCATCAATTATTCGCACCACCGCAGCCATTACCTGCGCTGCTCGCTTGACTGGCGCGAGAAGATTTCCCATCAGGGCGTGATGCACGACTATTCGATGGGCTTCCCCGATCAGGCGGGCTTCCGCCTGCAGACCTCCCGGCCTGTGCAGTGGATTAACCCCTACACCTACGAGGTCACCACCATGGTGCTTCACCCGCTTCTGCTGATGGATGTCACGTTGTCCGAGGAGAGGTACATGGGGCTGAACAAGGAGGACGCGCTGACCGTCAGCCGGCAGATTATCGACAAGACAAGGCAGATGGGAGGCGAACTGGGTCTGCTGTGGCACAACTCCAACCTCGGAGAGGACACCTTCCACCGCGAGCTCTACCCTGCCCTGCTGCAATACATACAGACAATAGCATAACATATCAGATACTATGGAAAAAACGTATTTATTCACGTCCGAATCAGTTTCGGAAGGACATCCCGACAAAGTGGCGGATCAGATTAGTGACGCCATTCTCGACCATTTTCTTGCGCAGGACGCCGAGTCGCATGTGGCGTGTGAGACTTTGGTCACTACGGGACAGGTGGTGGTGGCTGGTGAGGTCACGTCAAAAGGCTATGTGGACGTGCAGCGTGTCGCACGTGAGACGATTGCGCGCATAGGTTACACCGATTCCGCCTACAAGTTCGAGGCGGAGAGTTGTGGCATACTGACTGCCCTGCACGAGCAGAGTTGCGACATTGCGCGCGGGGTGGACGGACAGGGAACCGAGAACATGGGCGAGCAGGGGGCCGGCGACCAGGGGATGATGTTCGGTTACGCTTCATCCGAGACCGGCAACTATATGCCCCTCACACTCGACTTGGCGCACACCTTGGTTTATACGCTCGCGCGCATACGCAAGGAAGGCAGGGAGATGACCTACCTCCGTCCCGATGCCAAGAGCCAGGTCACCATCGAGTACAACGAGAGGAACGAACCTGTCCGCATACACACCATCGTGGTCAGCACACAGCATGACCCCGATGCCACGCAGGAACAGATACGGGAGGACAGACGCCGTATCTTGCAGCCGCGGGTGATGAAGCGCGACCAGCGCTATGAGAGGCTGCTGGCGCCCTATGTCAATAACGACCCTGCGGCGGGCAAGCTGCTGGTCAATCCCACGGGGCAGTTCGTCATCGGAGGACCCCACGGCGACACGGGGCTGACGGGAAGGAAAATCATCGTGGACACCTACGGAGGGCGCGGAGCCCACGGCGGAGGAGCGTTCTCCGGCAAGGACCCCTCGAAGGTGGACCGTTCGGCGGCGTATGCGGCGCGGTGGATTGCCAAGAACATGGTCGCGGCGGGCGTGGCGCGCGAGATGCTCGTGCAGGTCAGTTATGCCATCGGAGTGGCGAAACCCGTCAATGTCTTTGTCAACACCTACGGCACAGGCATCGTGTCCGACAGCGTGATTGCCGAGCGCGTCAACACTCTGTTCGACCTCACGCCTGCGGGCATCATCCGCGACCTTAACCTCAAGCAGCCGATGTACGAGGAGACTGCCTCCTACGGCCACATGGGGCGCAAGCCGGAAACGGTCAAGAAGCGTTTTCTGGATGATTCGGGTCGGCCTTTTGAGAGGGATGTGGAACTCTTCACGTGGGAGCGTCTCGACCGCGTGGAGCAAATCAGACAAGCATTTCACATTTGATGGAAAAGCGTGTTCGTAACCGGTGGCTCATAGTGGCCATTATCATGGCGGCGGTTCTCGTTGACCAGGCGCTCAAACTGTATATTGCCACGCATTTCGCATTGGGTGAGAGCCGCGAGGTGCTGCCTTTCTTCTTCCTCTGCTTTGTGGAGAACGACGGCATGGCGTTCGGCATCGAGTGGTTTGACAAACTGTTCCTTACCATTTTCCGTCTGCTGGCGGTCGGTGTGCTGGGTTGGTATATGCACCGGCTCGTCAGCAGGGGGTGCCGTACGGGCTATCTGGCGATGATTGCCCTGACCGCCGCTGGCGCGCTCGGTAACATCATCGACTGCATGTTCTACGGACGCCTGTTCGGATATGCACCGTTTTTCTACGGCAAGGTGGTCGATATGCTCTATTTCCCCATCATAACGGATAGCGCGGGCGATTGTCTGTTCTTCCGTCCTGTGTTCAACATCGCCGACTCCTGCATCACGGTCGCCGTCATTTCCATACTCATCTGGTTCCGCAGGGATTTGGACGACTCCCTGAAGAAGGACGCGGACAACTCCTGAAGAAAGACGCGGACGACTCCTCGAGTCAGGACTGACCAGGGCACACCATACCGCCTGCCGGCGGACAGGACTGCCGGAAAGCGCGCACACGCCAAACAGCAGGCAGCCGGAACATCCCTGTTTCGGCTGCTTTTTGTATCCTGTTATGTAGCATATAGTTATATGCTATTCTTATGTGATTCTTATGTGATTTATATGTTATTCCGCTTACAGTGCCAAAGGATTACCGTACGCTCTCCTGTGCCTTCTGGCTTTCGGAGCGGCGTGAACAAAAGCGCCACCGCAAACTCATCCGCAACGGCATCCTCCTCATCGGGCGTAACGGCACAACCTACACCGTACAGGGCGCCGTACTGAGGTAACTGCCATCAGGACAGCATACAGGACAAAAA
>JAGCWE010000031.1 GCA_017962005.1 Paludibacteraceae bacterium
GCCCACTTGCTTTGTGCGAACTGGCGGTTCAGTGTGGCGGTATTGACCGTGTAACCGTTGTAGTCCTCCGCGAAGAAGTAGTATTACTGCGCGTCCTCGTTCTCCTGTAAGACGATGTTGTGGTGGCGCACATGGAGGGTGAAGGTAACAACTGAATCGCAACCGTCTGATGCTTGCAGCGTCAGTGTTTCCGTCCCTGCTTCGTTGAAGGTTACGCTTTCCCACGAGTAGGGCAGTTCGTCCTCCCATACGGTTGCGCCGTCGGTGGTTTCGTATTTACATTCTTCTTGTCCCTCTATCGGAAGGATGTTGAAGAAGTCTTTCCAACCGTCAGCCGCTTTGTAGGCCTCCACGGATTGTAAGGGTACATACAAAGGAATGGATTTATCCACATTTAGGAAGACATTCTCTCCTAAAACAGGCGGTGCTATAGCGTTGCAAGTAATTGAAGCCAAACCGCTGCAACCGCTGAAAGCTATCCAAGCAATTTGTTTGACACTATTCGGAATCTCAATAGAGGTCAAACTTTTGCATCCCCAAAAAGCACCCCATTCTATAATAGTAACATTATTGGGAATCTTAACAGATGTTAAACTGTAGCAACGATAGAACACTTCAATTCCAATGTTTGCAATGCCATTAGGAATCTCAACAGAACTTAAATTGGAACAATTGCCGAAAGCTTCCTGTCCGATGCTTGTGACGCTATTCGGAATTTCTATGGAAGTCAAACTGCGGCAATTATAGAAGGCCCCATATCCAATGCTTGTGGCACTATTCGGAATTTCAATAGTTGTCACGCTGATACACCCGGCGAAAACACGGTCTCCAATGCTTGAAACACCTTCTTTGACGATAATTGAGAATACAGACTCTAAATGGTCGGACCATGGTTGTGTCCCGAGTTCTGTATAGCTATACATTTCTCCCGTTCCACTGATTGTCAGCACTCCTTCGCAGTCCAGCGTCCATGTGAGGTTATCTCCGCATGTGCCGGTAAATGGGCAAGAAGGCTCCATAGTACAATCTTGCGGTTCAAATACTTTGCCAGACCACACTCCAAGTGCTTTTACATAAGTGTTTTTAGTACCGCAAGGAACGTAAAATTGGCAATAGGTTGTATTAAAACATTGTTCTCCCATGGCGGGGGGAGTTATTGGTTCGAAGGTAACAGTTGTTAAAGTTCTATCGTTAGCGGCAAAGCACAAATTACCAAGAACTGTAACTTTGCTTGGAATAGTGATAGATGTAAATTTCCTGCAATTGGCAAATGCAGATGCCCCGATGCGTGTCAGACTATTAGGAAGAATAACAGAGGTTACATTAAGACAACTGTGGAATGCTACTTCACCAATAGTGGTGACACCTTCCGGCAGTTCTATGGATGTCAGTCCCGAACACTCATCAAAAGCATTAGGACCTATCGTTTTTATTCCTTCAGGGAATGTAATGGCAGTTAATCTGCTACATTGTCTAAATGCAGCATCACCAATTGCCACAATACCTACAGGAATAACCGAATTCTGACATCCGCTTATCAAGATATTGGAAGCGGTTTCTATAATGGCGTTACAATCCTCCCTGCTATCGTAAACCAGATTTCCATTCTCCACCTCCATAGATGCAAGAAATGTATTATCCTCAAAAGCGGACTTTTCGATATTCGTCACACTGGCAGGGATGAAAACAGACGTAAGGTTACAACCATAAAATGCAGCATATCCAATACTCTCTACATTTTCTGGTATTTGCAAAGACGCAAGCGTTGTGCAGTCAAAGAAAGCGAATTGTCCGATTCTTGTTAGACTGTTAGGCAAAGTAAGCGACTCTATCTTATACCCCTCATTAAGATGGGCAGTACCAGCAGAGAAAGATCTGTCGCCAATAGATGTGACACCTTCTTTCACTACTAACTCTTTTATGATTGTCCTGTATTCAGCCCAAGGCTTGGTGGTACTACTTGGATAATCTTTCATCGCACCTGTTCCGCTGATGGTCAGGACACCATCGCAGGAGAGTTCCCATGTGAGGTTGTCACCTTCTGCGCCGCATGTGCCGGAAGCAGTGATGCATGGAGTAGGAGCATCTAATGCTTGAAGATTCATCTCTCTCCATACAGGTGCTTGCCAGTAAAGCGGCAAAGACTGGTACGGAACATAACAGGTTACATCAGAAAGCGTAGTTTCAGCAAAAGCTCCATCTCCCAACACAGGAGGAGTTGCCATTGAAGCATAGATGATTTCTATTGCGGGACACGCGTCAAACAGTTGTGCACCGATAGTTGTTAACGACTCTCCAAGATGAATCGTGTGCAAAACAGGGCAATTGCCTATAGCAAAGTTTCCTACCGTAGTCAATGAATTGGGCAAAAAGATTTCTTGCAAACCGAAACAGTTACCAAAAGCACTTGAAGCGATTTCTATCAGACCCTCTTGAAAAGCCAGACTTTCCAAACCGACACATCCGTTGAGAGACCACTCTCCAATATATTGAAGATGACTGCCGAATTGAATGTTTGTGATATCCTCGCATTGCGCAAATGCCATATATTCAATTCTCTCAACTGCATCATTCAGCGTTATAGAGCCGCTTGCGACAGAAGAACACGCACGCAAACTACGCTTCGTCTCATCCGCATAAACAAAGACCCCTTCTACGTAACCATTTATACTGCGAGCGCTTCCCTTGTAAGGCAATAAACTTTCATCAGTTATAACGACATTGGGAACCAGATTGAAAGAAGCCGAACCAAACGAGGTACATGCGTCGGGAATCTCAATAGATATCAGTTGGAAACAGAAACAAAACGCTTCTTCTCCTATTGACGTAATGGTACTTGGAAGGTGACATTGCTGCAAATGTCCGTGGTCACGAAATGCTGCATATCCAATCGTCGTTACACCCTCTCCTACTATGACAGACGTTACATCATCTTTGTATTCACGCCATGGACTATTCCAACCAGGATAATCATACATCGCCCCTGTGCCGGAGATGGTGAGGATGCCGGATTCGGTGTCAAGCGTCCACGTGAGGTTGTCGCCGCATGTCCCGCTGTGGATTTCGGCGGAGAGGGACAGACAGAACAGGAACATCAGTACTGTGAGAAATAGTTTGTTTTTCATACACGATTGCCCTTATTCGTGCCGGGCGCAACTATTAGCTGGTTAATGTGTTGATTCGTTAATGTTCTACGTTCGTTTATAAGTACAAAGAAAGCGCGGTACTTCATATCGCTTCATTGGATTCGCGGGATTTCTGGACTTACCCTAATAGACCAATTTACCGAACAAAGCCCACGCTGCCAGCGTGAGCATCGTGCTTTGTTCTTGGTCTATTAAAATTCTACAAAAGTGTCCAGTTTTTGCGAATCCAAGTTTCAGCGCAACGCTTTTATATGTCCTCCTTTTTACATCGTGAGGGATGCTCCCGTTTAACGTCAGGGAGTGACGGTTGTACTCGTTGCCTGATCCAAATAGCGGCAATAATCTTGTAACGACTTGACAAGCACGTCACGGGGTATCAATTTGCGTTGGTACTCCGACACCATTGTCGGACTGAGTGAACGGCTTAATGTGTATTCCGCCATCGTCCTGTCTATGGACGGACAAAGGATAATGCCGATACTCGGGTTCTCATCCGCCTTCTTAACGTCTCGGTCAAGCGCCTCCAAGTACATATCCATCTTGCTGACAAACTCTGCCTGAAAATCAACAGCCTTTAATTCTATTGCCGCCAGACAGTGCAGCGCGCGGTTGTAAAACAACAAGTCAATACGCTTGGTGCTGCCGCCCACTTTAACCGGATATTCACTTCCGATAAACACGTAGTCTTTTCCCAGCTCCAATATAAAATCCCGCATGTGCTTCAATATACCTTCGTGCAGTTCGGGTTCGATGAAGTCCGGCGAAAGATGCAGAAAATCAAGAATCAGTCTGTCTTTCAACAGGAAGGACGCACCCGGGTATTGCGACAACATCGCAGGCGTGAACCGCTTTTCCTTGCTCATAATACTGCCGTACGTCTGTGTGACGATAGAACGGCGCAGTTCTTTGGTCGTCAGTTGCTGCTGTGCGGCATAGAGTATATAGAAGATTGCCTCTTGATAACCGTGTGTGCGGTTGAGAATCTCAATATGGTTGGAAAAAGAGGTGAGGGTAAGAATAGCGGGCAAGGGAGTAAAATTGATTTGTGCAGACGGCATCTGCACAATTTGCGGGCTTGTCATTTGTGCAGACGGCATCTGCACGATTTCAGATTGCCTCTTTTGCTGCAAGAAAGTGCTGTCACCCAATGATTGAATGATTTCGTGGAACTCCGGCGTGCTGTATTTGTCAAAAAACTCAACCATGTTATACAGATTGCGCCTGCCGAACCCTCTTGAACCAGGGTCTTGCCGCCCAAGATATTCAGAAAGTTCGTCCACCACTTTCGCCCCCCAACCGGATGACTTGATACGGGACGATATATACTGCCCGATTTCCCACGCCATTTGCAGCATTTCGGCGTTCACCTTTCGCGCCACTTCAGCCCGATGGAAAACAACGATATCATACACCGGCTGAAAATCTTTCTCCTTTTCAGTCAGCGTGGATTGCTGCATATCGTTTGATTCATGTTCCATACGGATATCAGGTTCTTTGCCCCCCAACGGGCGCGGCATATCACCGCTTTCTTTCGATGCGAAGCATTACGGCGGCAAAGGTAGACGTTTTTGGCGGATATGACAAATCAAATCCGCATTTTAGTGCCGATTTATTGCCTAATGCAAAAAAGGAAGCCGTTCTCAACCGGCTGATGATGAAGATATGCTGCATCTGGATTCCCGGCTTACTCCTTTCATCCGATTATGTGCAAAAAGACAAAACTTTTGCATCATTCGCGACGCAAAAGTAGTCCTACTGTGCGGACTGGTATAATGATTTCCCGGGATTGTTCGGGCACGAAGAAGAAGCGACGTGTGACAAACGGCGGAAAGACCAAGAAGAACTCCGCGCTGACGTGCGGAGAACCAGACAAAGACCGCGTATCACGCGGGACAACAGACCAAAAGGAAGGTCAAGACAGTCAATTCCTACGGTGAAAGTAACGGAATCACATACTAATCACCTACTAATAACCTACTATTCCAAGGAAGTTGAAAGTTGAAAGGGGAAAGGTGAAAGTGGAAAGGTGAAAAGTGAAAGTTCAAAGGGGGGGAGGGGAAAAGTGACTACTGGGCGGGGTGCCACTGATAGCAACCGGCATCTATGGGAGTCTGGCGGGGGAAGCCCAGACGGTCAAACGGACAGGGCAAGGCGTACTTCTCAGCGCCTATGCCGCGGGCAGGCGAAATGCTGTCGAGCCGGAAGTCATAGTAGATATACTCCTTGTAGAGATAATGCGTATTCACAAACACCGTGTCATCCTCCGCCGCATAGACATTGTCATGACACCACGGGGCAAGGATTGAGTCAGCAAGAAGATAGTTGTTGGCAAACTCGCCATCAAAACCCGACTGCAAAACCGTATCGAGCACAAGGCACCGAGCTTGCGCACCCGTGATGAGGTTGTTGTACAGGCGCACCGACGCCGGCGGAGCCGTACTGTCGATGAGGCTGATATAGACGGCAGGCACATCCTCCCTGCCCGTGGTGTGGATATTGAGGTTGGTATTCGGATAACCGAAGAAAGAGGCTATCGTATTGTGGGCAAGCAGGTACGAACCGCCGGAAAGATACATACAATAGGAAGCGCAGTTGCTAATCTCCGAATTGTAAACCCTGGCGTCCGCATTGAGCAGCACCACACCGTACTGAGCATGGTTATGTATGCGGGCATTGCCAATGACAAGTTTGCGGGGCACGGCGGGATTCGCAGAATACACATACAAGCCCACGTTTCCGCTCAAGATGTCGATGTGCTCCAAGGTGTCAGGCAACAAAGGTTCGCTGCCCTCCTGCGAGAGAAGATAGACCCCACCCCACTGTCCGGAAGCCATCTGATAGGACACCTGCGGGAAGAGTTTGTCCAAGCGGTCCCCCGTGATACGTATGGGGGCATCGAGCGTCCCCTGCGCGTCAAGAGAGCCGAAAAGAAGCAACGACGCGCCGGAATGCATATAGAGCGTGGCACCGGCATCTATGACCGTGGCACCCGTCAATGCCAGCGTGTCGAACACGAGGTAAGGCTTGTCCGCCGTGAAACGGCAGTCGTTCATCCGCGTATAACCTTCCGCGGAACGTATGACACTGACATTCTGCCCATACGCCTCGAGCATGATGCGCTGGGTGTTGCCATTGACGAGGAAACATACGGAGTCGGTCAGGAATACGGGCGAATTGACATCCAAGGGATTGATGATAGCCCGCACGAAGAGGAAGAGGCTGTCGCCGCCGTTGAGCGTGATGTTCTGCAAGCGGCTGCGGTCGTTCTCGCCATCGAGATTGAGTTGGAAGCAGTCCGTAGTGACGGAGACAGACTGAATATTGACCGCATTCCTGTTGGGGTTATAGACCATCACGGCCCGCGTGGACGAGCCGAACGTGGTGAACACCGTGTCGAAACGGACCGTGTCGGCAGAGAAAGACAGACGCAAAGCCGGGTCAGAAGAGACCTTCTCCTCACTGCAACCCGTAAAGCAGGCCGACACAAGCAAGAACAACAGGACGTACAATGTGTTTCTCATCACAGCAGATTTTCAGAATCCATCACTCGAAGTTGAAGGTCAAAGTAAGCATCTGGTTGGTCAGACGGCGCAGCGCCAATGTATAGAACTCGTCCTGCTTGGGCAGATTGACGCGCTCGTCCACCGGCGTAATCATATTGGCGAAACCAATCTGGTACTTGAGCTCGGGGCAGAACTTGAACCATCCGGTATAGAAGTCACAGCCGAAGCCGAAATCGATGAAATAGTCCCAATTCTTCTGATAGAGCACCCTCTCCTTCTGCCCGCCGAAATCGTAATGGAACCCTCCGCCAACGATGAGGTACGGGCGGTAGTTCATCTCCCTCTCCGCCGACCACTTGAGATAGAACGGAACGGAAACAGGCAGGCTCAAGACCTCGGCTTTATCGCGGTGGGAGTCAATAGAGCCGCGTATGGGGTTGCCGCTTTCGTTCTTGTATGCCACCGTCTTCTGGCCGAAATGCAGCCCCGGACAGAAGCGCAGATTGAGATAACGCGCAAGACGCAAGTCGGCGATGAAGCCGACAGAGAAACCCGGCATCAGGTTGCTGACGCGCGCATGGTACAACTCGCCGTCTACCTTCTGCTGCGAGTCCTGCACGTAATAACTCATCAGGTTCATGCCCAGCGAGAAGCCGAAATGCACAATCTTGTCGTCCACATAGGGCGTGTGCATCTGCGCACGCGCACTAACGGCACAGACCAGCAGACTCAATATAACCAACCGCCTTTTCGTAAGCATCCAATCCATAAAAAGTATTGGTACACACCTCACTTAACAAACTATGCCGCCGGAACGGCTCACGCTCGCCGATATGGCTGAGATGAACCTCCACCACCGTACGGCCGTACTCGTGCAGCCACTCGACCGTGTCGTGCAAGGAGACACTGGTATGGCACAAGCCGCCCGGGTTGATGACGACAGCGTCATAAGGATACATGTCCGTTTCCTCATCTTTCGTCCCCGCCTCCTGCAACTTGTCAATCAGGCAGCCCTCGTGGTTCGACTGGAAATAGGTGAACCGGCAAGACGGATGGTCCGCCTGCAACGCCAACACAATCTGCTCCATAGAGCGCGTGCCATACTGCGCGACGTTCCGCTTGCCCGTGAGGTTGAGGTTGGGTCCGTTGATGATGAGGATGTTCATAGTATGCGTCATTTCATCCCGTTCACCGCCAACAGGAACTCGTCGTTGTCGTTGGTGCGCTCCATGTACGAGCGCAGTTTCTCCATCGCCTCCATGCCGTTCATGTCGCTCAGCTGCTTGCGTATCATCCACATACGGCTCAGCACCTCCGGAGGCAGCAGCAGGTCGTCGCGGCGGGTCGAACTGGCAGGTATATCCACGGCAGGGAAGACGCGCTTGTTCGCCAGTTTGCGGTCAAGCTGCAACTCCATATTGCCCGTTCCCTTGAACTCCTCGAAGATGAGGTCGTCCATCTTGCTGCCCGTTTCCGTGAGGGCCGTGGCAATGATGGTGAGGCTTCCACCGTCTTCAATGTTGCGCGCCGCGCCGAAGAAGCGTTTGGGCTTGTGCAGCGCCTGCGCCTCCACGCCGCCGGACAACACCTTACCGCTGGCGGGCGCAACGGTGTTGTACGCCCGTGCAAGACGCGTTATCGAGTCAAGCAGGATGACCACATCGTGTCCGCTCTCGACCAGACGCTTGGCCTTCTCGTGGACGATGTTCGCCACCTTGACGTGGTTCTCGGCAGGCTCGTCAAACGTGGAGGCGATGACCTCGGCGTTCACCGAACGCGCCATATCCGTCACCTCTTCGGGCCGTTCGTCGATAAGCAGCACGATCATGTACACTTCGGGATGGTTGGCGGCAATGGCGTAGGCAATGTCCTTGAGCAGCACCGTCTTACCGGTCTTGGGCTGCGCGACAATCAGTCCGCGCTGCCCCTTGCCGATGGGGGCGAAAAGGTCGATGATACGTATGCTCAACGGGTCGCTCCTGTCGCCCTTGCAAAGCCGGAACTTCTCATCGGGGAACAACGGGGTCAGGTTCTCGAAGGCCGTCCGAGACTTGGCTCTCTCGGGAGCCAGGCCGTTGATGCGAATCACCTTGTCCATCGGGAAATACTTGTCTGCATCGCGATTGGCACGGATGGTACACTCCACCGTGTCACCGGGCTTGAGTCCGTACTGGCGTATCTGCTGGCCGCTGACATACACATCGTCGGGCGACGAGAGGTAGTTGTAATCGGCAGAGCGCAGGAAACCGTAGCCGTCGGGGGCGCACTCGAGCGTACCCATCGCCACCACTTTCTCGCCGAAATCCACCATCAGGTTCTGGTTGGGCTGGGGCTGATTCTGGTTGGGCTGGTTGGGCTGATTCTGCTGATTCCGGTCCTTCTTCTGCTGTTGCTTCTGATTCTGGTCGGGATTGGGCTGGGCAGCGTTCTCCTTCGTCTCAGGCGCTTCCACTTTTTCCTTCGGTGTATCCTGTTTCTTCTTCTCCTGTTTTATTTCCACAGGCGGTACAACGGGAGCCGCCTCGGCAAGAGGAAGGTCAAGGGTCAACTCGTTCGTCTGCTTGTCCGCTTCTTTCGACTTGGTTCTGCGTTTCCTCGTCGGCTTGGCTTCGGGTACCACGGGTTGCGGTTCCTCTTTCGCCGTCTCCTCAAGCGAGGTGGTATTGACCGCCGCCAGCACCTGGTCGGCCTTGGTGTTCTGAATATCCACTTTTTCAGGTTCGCGCTTCACACGTTTGCGCTCCCTTTTCTCATTCTGCTTTGCTTTTTCTTTCTTGGGGCGCTCGGTCGGCATAGCCGCCTGCTGTTCCGCCTGCGCGTCCAGAATATCATAGACAAGGGTCATCGGATCTTTGGCAAGACCGACACGCACACCCATCTGACGTGCAATATCTTTCAATTCATCAAGTGATAACGACTCTAATGTCTTCTTTTCGTATAACATACTGTAAAATCTAATTTATCTGTATTTTTTGGCTTGTTGTTTGGCTTGTTCGCGCGCGAGGCGTTGCTGTTCCTGCTGTATCTTTGCCAGCCGTTCCATCAAACCACCTGATTTGGCGGGTCTCGACGCGCGCTTCCTGGCATTCTCCTCCATCTGGGCAAGCAGTTTCTTGTCGTCAACCGACCAGCGGAATATCATCGTCTGCAGAACAGTGATTCCCAGCGAGAGTGTGTAGTAGTAACTCAGGCCAGCAGCGTAGTCGTTGAAGATGAAGAGGAACATCAGCGGCATCAGGTACATCATCCATTTCATAAACTTCATATTCGGGTCGGTGTTCTGCTGCTGCATGGTTACGAACGTGTACCCGAAATTGGCTACAGTCATTATCAAGCAGAAGAGCGACAAGTGGTCACCAAAGAGCGGAATGGGCGTTGACCAGGTCAGGATGGCGTCGTAGGTGGAGAGGTCTTCCGCCCACCAGAGCGACTGTCCGCGCAGTTCGATGGCGGTCGGGAAGAACCAAAACATGGCCATCAGAACCGGGAACTGGAAGAGCATGGGCAAGCAGCCCGACATCGGACTTACGCCCGCGCGGTTGTACAATGCCATCACAGCCTGCTGACGCTCCTGCATTTTCTCTGCGGGGTACTTGGCGTTGATTTCGTCAATCTGCGGCTTGAGCACGCGCATCTTGGCGGACGAACGGTAGGACGCGAACACGAAAGGCAGAATGATAAGTTTGATAACCAGCGTCATCAGCAGGATGACGATACCTATATGCAGTTTCCAGCCCATAAAGATGTCAAACATCGGAATGACCAGAATCTTGTTGATCCATGCCACGATTTTCCACCCCAGCGGCACCAGTTCCTTGAGGTGCAGCTGCTGTTCGTCGGGCAGGGCATTGTCGTATGCCTTGAGCGTGTTGTAGTGGTTCGGTCCGAAATACCAGCGGAAGGCAGTCGGGTTATGTCCGGTGAGGTCAAAATCCACGGATGCCTTGGTGTCGTACTGCTTGACATAGCCCGAATAAGTATCCTGCGGCGTGGATTCAAACTCGGCTGAAGTGAGACCGTTGTCGGCAATGAGGACGGTGGAGAAGAACTGATCCTTGTAGCCGACCCAGCGGATACGTGCAGTCTCGCGCTGCGTGTCGTGCTTCTGCTCGCTCAGTTCCTCCATGTCGCCGCCCGTGAGCATATACTGCAGGCGCGCATAGCGTTCCTCAAACTTGCGTCCGCGCTCCTGCTGGGGAATCAGCTGCCGCCATCTCATCTCCATCGAATTGACATTTTGCGCCAGGACATACTGCGCGTTGTGCGGCTGGATGGTGAAGCCCGCCATATAGTCATCGGGCGCAAGCGTGTAAACAAAATCAATATAGGCATCCTCCTCCGTAGTGAGCAGGCGCATCGTCAGTGTTTGCTGCTCCTCTGATGCATCCACTGCCAGGGGTACGAAATATAGTTGGTCAGTGGAAAGGATACGGTTGTTCGCTGTGATGAGCGTAAAGGCGAGCGAGGCCTCATCGCCACGGAAGAGACAGAGAGGGTTCACCGTGTCGCCATAGGCCTTGTACTCTTTGAGTTCAGCACGCTCAATACGTCCGCCGCGGTTGGCAATGTGAAGGCGTATCTTGCTATTTTCCAACACGGTAGTTTGCTCACTGCCTTGTGCGGCAGGGGCGAACGGCCCGTAGGTGGCGGCTATGCGTTCCTGCAAGGCCTGTTGGGCGTCACCTTCAGTCGCAGCTTCGGACAAAGCGTCCGTATGCTCCTGTACCTGCGCGCTAATTTCTGCGGAGAGCTGTTGCGCTTCCGCCTCCATCTGCTGCGCGACACGGATGCTGTCCTGAATGCGCTGGCGCTCCGCCATCTCCTCGGCAGAGGGACGGTTCAGCATTGAGAATCCTACGATTATTGCGGCTATCAACAGAAAGCCTATCCAAGTGTTCTTATCCATTGTGGGAGGATTATGTTTGCGATTATATATTCTTTGACATTGTGCTTGTTAACCGGCAGCGAGCAGTGTACTGGAATCATTTACCACTTCATATTCTTCAAACGACTATTCATAGGGGTTCTTGTCGTCTGCGGGGAAGGCCTCGCGGCTGACGAGTTGCCATCGGGAATAGTCGATGGCAGGGAAAAAAGTGTCAGCATCGGGGAACGTATGACGGATGCGCGTTATGTACAGACGGTCGGCATAGGGCAGCAGCTGCTCATAAACCTGCCCGCCACCGATGATGAAAACCTCATCCTTCAACGCCAATATCTCCTCAACGCTTCTCACCACTTCCGCTCCTTCAAAGAGCGAAGCATCCTGCCGGGTAAGGACTATATTGCGGCGGTCAGGCAGAGGACGGCGCGGCAGGGACAGATAGGTGCGGCTGCCCATCACGACCGTATGCCCGGTGGTGAGAGCCTTGAAATGCTTCAGGTCAGCCGACAGATGGCAGAGGAGGTCGCCTCCTTTGCCGATGGCATTCTGCTCGTCTATTGCAACGATAAGGTTCAACTATTCAAAATCTTATACGGACACCACGCCTGCTATATGAGGATGAGGGTCGTAGTTAATGAGATGAAAATCTTCGTATTCAAACGAAAAGAGGTCTTTCTTTTCGGGGTTAAGTTGCATTTGTGGCAGCGGTCGCGGCTCGCGGGAGAGTTGTAGGCGCACCTGCTCAAGGTGATTGAGGTAGATATGCGCGTCGCCCAGTGTATGCACGAAGTCGCCTGTCTGCAAGCCTGTCACCTGCGCCATCATCTGCAACAGCAGGGCATAGGACGCTATGTTGAACGGCACTCCGAGGAAAACATCCGCGCTGCGCTGGTAGAGTTGCAGGCTGAGTCTGCCGTCCGCCACATAGAACTGGAAGAGGCAGTGACACGGCGGCAGAGCCATCTCGTCCACTTGTGCGGGATTCCACGCGCTGACCATCATGCGCCGCGAATCGGGATTATTCCTGATTTGGTCCAGCACATTCTTTATCTGGTCTATTGAGTTGCCGTCATAGCCTTTCCATCTGCGCCATTGTTCGCCGTACACAGGTCCCAGTTCGCCATTCTCGTCCGCCCATTCGTTCCAGATGCGCACACCGTGCTCTTGCAGGTAGTGCACGTTGGTGTCGCCTTGCAGGAACCACAGCAGTTCGTATATGATGCTTTTCAGGTGCAGTTTCTTGGTGGTCAGCAGCGGAAAGCCCTCATCCATCGGGAAGCGCATCTGCCATCCGAAGACGGAGACGGTGCCTGTGCCCGTCCGGTCATGTTTTACGGTGCCGTGGTCGAGGATATGCCGGCAAAGGTCTAGATACTGGCGCATATTAGTACAGGTTGTACGTGGTCTTGAGCACTTTGAACTCTGTGCGGCGGTTTATTTGGTTGCACACTTCCTGTTGTTCTTTGGGGAGTGTGGTGATGAATGTTTCGTTCAGTTCCTGTTCGTCGGGGATGAACGGGTATTCCTTGTGCAGTGTTTCGGTGGCGACCACGGGTTTGTTCTTGCCGTAGCCCACGGGGGTCAGCCGTGCCGCTTCTATGCCGTTTTGGATGAGGAAATCCACACACGACTGCGCGCGTTTCTCGCTGAGGGTCAGGTTGCTGACCGAATCGCCCACCATATCGGTATGTGCGCTCAGTTCGATGGTGATGTTCGGATTGTCCTTCAGCAGTTTGACCAGCCCCATCAGTTCCTGCGACGACTCGTCTGTCAGTTCCCATTTGCCGAACTCGTAGAACACGTTGTTCATCTTGACGGGTTTGGAGACGGATGCCAGCACGAAGTCCTGCTTGTAGGTCCGGCTGTCACTGATGCCTGTGGTGCTCACTTCCTGTTTCTGGTTGAGGTATCCGCGTGATGTGGCGAGCATGACGTATTTGGCGTCGGGTTGCAGGCGCAGGCGGTAGGTGCCGTCGCGGCGCACTTGCACTTTCTGGTTTGTACCGTCCGTGCCGACCAGTCGCAGCACGCCGTCCGACAGTGGTTCGCCCTGTTCGTCTTGCAGCAGCCCTTCCACGGTCAGCACTATCTCGGGCAGGGTGAATTGGAATATGCGGTCGTTCTTGCTTTTCTGCTCGCGGTTGGACGAGAAGAAGCCGTTCTCTGTATTCCCTTCGAATGTGATGCCGAAGTCATCTTCCCTGCTGTTGAAGGGCACACCCATGTTGAAGAGCGTATAGACAGGTAGTTTGTTGCCGCCGTAGGTCGTGTCGCGTCTGGCGGGAACGGCCTTGAAGATGTCCAGTCCGCCGTAGCCCGGGTGCCCTTTCGACGAGAAGTAGAGTGTCCCGTCCTTGCGCACGGAGGGGAACAGTTCGTCGTCTGTCGTATTGATTTGCGGTCCGAGGTTTTGGATGTCCGTCCATGTGGTGTTCTCGCCCACGGCGCGGTATATGTCCTTGCCTCCGTACCCGCCCGGTGCGTCGCTGACAAAATAGAGGGTGTCGCCGGTGGCGCAGATGGCGGGGTGTCCCACAGATATGCTGCTGTCTTGGAACAGTTTCACTTGTTGCGGTTCGCCCCATTCGCCTCCGGTACGCATCGACAGGTATATCTGCGTGCCGAGGTCTTGTCCGTTCACGGGTTGCGAGGCGGTGAAGTACATCATCGTGCCGTCGGGTGTGAACGAGCATACGCCCACTTCCAGCGTACCTGCTTGCGGGGCGCTCTTTGTCGAGTCCGACTGCTGGCTGTCTTCATCGGTGTTCTCTTCGCCGCCCGAGGCGAACAGTCCTTGTGCCGGACTGAAGTCTGTCCATTTGCCGTTGGCGTCCTTGCGTGCGGAGAAGAGGTTGAATGTCTTCTTGCCGGTTACGGGGCTGGAGTTGACGCTGGTTTTCTTCTTGGACAGGGGGCGGTTGCTGGTGAACATCAGCGCATCGCCGTCCTCGCCTATGAACGAGGGCGACAGGTTGCTCGAGCGTTTCTTGTTGAAGTCCTTGGAGGGAGTCACCTTGTAGCGTGTAGGTGACTGTTTCCATGTATTCACCTGCTCGCATGCGTACTTGCCTGCCTGTGCCACGTACGAGCCGGGCGCGTTCTGCAGGTAGATGCTGTAGTTCTTCGCCGCGTCGGTGTATTTGCCCGCATACTGTTGGCATTGGGCGAGGCGCAGATAGACGGTCGAGTCTTGGTATTTGAGTTTGATGGCGTTCTTGTAGCACGTGATGGCGGAGGCGCTGTTCAGCACGCGGTAGCATTCGCCTTGTCGGAAGGCGAGGGCGGCTTTTTGGGCCTTGTCTTTCTTGCTGTCCAGTTTGGGGTATATCCGCTTGTACTGCTTGGCGGCCTCGTAGTATTCACCTATGGCGTAGTGGGTGTCGGCCTTGCGGATGCGCGACTGCAGGCTGCACGAGGTTATGCCGCCCGCGAGGACGGCACAACCAAGGCAGAGTATGATATGCTTAATCCAGTTCATGGATGACCAGACCGCTGCGCAGTTTGGGTTCGAACCATGTGGTCTTCGGAGGCATGATGTTGCCCGTGTCAGCGATGTCGATTATCTGCTGCATCGTCACGGGATAGAGCGCGAGGGCCACTTTCATCTCGCCCGAATCAACGCGGCGTTTCAGTTCGCCCAGACCGCGGATGCCGCCCACGAAGTCGATGCGTTTGTCGCTGCGCAGGTCTTTGATGCCCAGTATCTTGTCGAGGATGAGGTTCGACGAGATGGTCACGTCAAGCACGCCGATGGGGTCTTGGTCGTTGTAGCGGCCGGCCTTGGCGGTCAGGCTGTACCAGTTCCCGCCGAGGTACAGTGAGAAGTTGTGCAGGCGGTCGGGCTTGTAGATGTCTGCGCCTTTCTTCTCCACCGTGAAGTCTTCCTCAAGGGCTTTGAGGAACTGTTCTTCGGTCAGGCCGTTGAGGTCTTTGACCACGCGGTTGTAGTCTATGATGTTCAGTTGGTTGTCGGGGAAGCATACGGCGAGGAAGTAGTTGTATTCCTCGTTACCTGTATGGTTGGGGTTTTGTTGTTTGCGCTCGTTGCCTACGAGGGCGGCGGCGGCGCTGCGGTGGTGGCCGTCAGCGATGTACATGGCGGGAATCTGGCCTACCAGTTCCGTGATGCGTTGGATGTCTTTGTCGTCATCTATCACCCAGAACTTGTGTCCGAAGCCGTCTATTTGTGCCACGAAGTCATATTCGGGGGTCTTGGCGGTGTATTTGGCTATTATCTGGTCCAGTTCGTCAACGTGTTTGTAGGCGAAGAACACGGGTTCGATGTTGGCGTTGTTCACGCGCACGTGTTTCATGCGGTCTTCTTCCTTGTCGCGGCGGGTCAGTTCGTGTTTCTTGATGCGCCCGGCCATGTAGTCTTCAAAGTTGGCGGCTACCACCAGACCGTACTGTGTGCGCTCGCCCATGGTCTGCGCATACACGTAATAGCACTCTTTGGCGTCTTGCACGAGCCAGCCGTTCTTCTTGAACAGGTCGAAATGTTCGCGTGCGGACTGGTAAACTTTCGGGTCATGTTCGTCGGTACCGGGCTCGAAGTTGATTTCCGGCTTGATGATGTGATACAGCGACTTCTCATTACCCTCGGCTTCCTTGCGGGCCTCTTCTGAATTCAACACATCGTAAGGACGACTGTTCACTTGCAGCACATACTGCTTCGGCGGACGAACACCGCGGAAAGGTTTGATTTTCATAGTGAAAATGGTTTGAATATTTGGTTATTGTTTTGGCTTCTCGGCTTGTTTGCCCATGGCGCAGGTGCCGTTGAACTGCGCGTTGGGTTCCACGATGAGGGTCTGAGTGTGCACGTCGCCTTTCATGCGGCTGGTGGCGCGAAGAGCCAGTGTCTGCTGAACGTTCACTTTGCCTTCCACCTGACCCATTATCTCGGCGTTTTGGCAGTCGATGGTGCCGTTCACGCGGCCTTTCTCGCCCACTACCACTTTGCCGCTGCACTGCAGGTCACCTTCCACGTGACCGTCTATGCGGATATCTGAATCGGCTATCACCGTGCCGATAATCTTGCTGCCGGACGTCAATGCATTATAAAGCGTCCCTGCCTGTTGTTGTGTCGTTGCCATAGGGAAATATGATTTTGGAAAAGCGCACAAAGGTACGGCTTTATCTTTTATCGGACAAATTATTCTCGATTTTTTTCGTTGTCCCTCTTTTTTCCTGTCCTTTTCTTATTTTATACCTCTCTCATTCAGAGCCTGTTGGTATCGGCTCGCGACGGCGGCGTGTTGCGCGAATGTCACGGAGAAGACGTGTGTCCCGCTGAAGTCCGGGTTGGCGCACATGTACATCACCCGTGTCGGCGGAGCGTTCAGCACTGCGTCCACGGTCGATGCCATCGTGCAGCGTATCGGCCCGGGCGGCAGGCCGGGGGTCTTGTACGTGTTGTAGGGCGAGTCGATGGCGAGGTGGCGTTTCAGCACACGCCGCGTGTTGAAGTTGCCGCTGGCGAAGATGACCGTCGGGCAGGCTTGGAGACACATCCCTTTGCGCAGGCGGTTCAGGTACAGCGCCGCTATCTGCGGGTATTCTATCTTCCTGTTGGTTTCCGATTCCACAATGCTGGCGAGTGTTATCACCTCTTCGCGGCTCAGCCCGAGGCTGTCGGCTTTATGTTGCCGTTCGTCGGTCCAGAACGCGTCGTATTCCCTGCGCATACGCCCGAATAGTTGGTCTGTGTCGTACGTCCAATAGACCTCGTAGGTGTTGGGTATGAACATACACACGGCCGTCTCGCTGTTCAGCCCGTACCGTTCCATGTACGCGTTCGAGTCCAGACGGCTCAGCAGGGTCACCGAGTCGAGCAGCAGTTGCGATGCGAGGCGGCCGGCGAGTTGTTCGCGTGTGCGCACTTGGTTCGTCCAGGTTATCCGCACAGGCGATTCGATGCCTTGCTGCACGCGCCGTATCAGGTGCTTGTCGCCTATGCGCGC
>JAGCWE010000032.1 GCA_017962005.1 Paludibacteraceae bacterium
CTGCCTCTGAAAACGGTCAAGCCACATCTTCAAGGCGGCAAGGTCCTCCTCGGAGGGTTGTTCTCCGTTGTGCGCGGCGGCATACGCCTCGGGATTGGCGGCGAGAAGGATGCGCCGAGTCTCGGCTGAAGCCGCCTTGAAGCGGTTCTGACACTCCAGTTCCCTGCCTACAGCCGGGTTCTTCTTCCAGTCACGCGGATGGCGGACGGCATAGGCCTCGGGAGCGGACTCGTTGATGACGCGACCCTTATCGTCGCGGTACTGCTTGCGGCGGTTGATGATGCCGCCTCTCTGGAACGTGCCGCTGATGTCGCGGACAGGATCTAAATAATTGACTTGTGCCATTTCTGTATGTTAAATTGTCAAACCTTACGGAGCCGCAAACGGCATCGGACATAAACGCAAAAATCATTTCGCTGTAACGGTGACGGTTCGGTTAAAATACGGTGCGAACTGCTTACTAACCCAATAATCACCCAATAATAACCAAATAACCACCAAATAATCACCCAATAATTTCCCAATGCTGTATGCTAAAAAAACGCTGCAAAAGTAGGGCGGATTCCGGAGGTATGCAAGAAAAAAATGCATATTGTCAAATACACGTAATTTTTTCGCAGATATCGTATTTTTTGTACCTTTGCCGCCGGAATCCGCCCAAAAGCCAAAAGGCAGAACAAGAGCAGGCAACCGAAACCATACAAGCAATCAACCCTAAAACCGTATATACACAATGGCAACCCGTGTACAGTGTCTCATCATCGGCAGCGGCCCGGCAGGCTACACCGCCGCCATCTACGCCTCGCGCGCCAACCTCCAACCCGTCCTCATTGACGGTCCGCAACAGGGCGGACAACTGACCATGACCACCCTCGTAGAGAACTTCCCCGGCTTCCCTGACGGCGCGGAGCCGTTCCAGATGCTGGACGACATGCGCCGCCAGGCCATGCGCTTCGGCACGCAGTTCGTCAGCGGCATCGTCACGAAAGCGTCGTTTGACCATCCGGCGGACGGGGCACAGCCCGAACACCATGTATGGGTGGACGACACGGACGAATACATCGCGCAGACCGTCATCATCGCCACGGGCGCGTCTGCCAAGTGGTTAGGTCTGCCCACCGAGAAAGAGTACATGGGCAGAGGCGTGAGCGCGTGCGCCACATGCGACGGCTTCTTCTACCGCAACAAGACGGTCGCCGTGGTGGGCGGCGGCGACACCGCCTGCGAAGAGGCCGGCTACCTGGCGGGACTGTGCCAGAAAGTGTACATGATAGTGCGCAAGCCCTACCTGCGCGCGGCGGACATCATGCAGAAAAGGGTGATGGAGAACCCCAAGATAGAGGTGCTCTTCGAGCATAACACGCTCCGCCTGACGGGCGAGGGCAAGGTGCAGGGTGCTGACCTTATATACAGGAAGGACACTCCCGAAGCGCAGGAACGGCACATCGACATCGACGGATTCTTCCTCGCCATCGGCCATCATCCCAACACGGACCTGTTCAAAGGCAGTCTTGACCTGGACGAGGAGGGGTACATAAAAGTGTCGGGCGACTCGCCCCGCACGAACATAGCGGGCGTGTATGCCGCCGGCGACTGCGCCGACCCGCACTACCGCCAGGCCATCGTCGCCGCCGCATCGGGCTGCAAAGCCGCCATAGAAGCCGACCGTTTTCTGCAATCCTGCCAATGCTGATTGACAGCGGATTGCAGACTTTTTTCAAAAAAAAGTGCCGCAAGATTTGGTCAGGTGTGACAAACGCCGTACTTTTGCAGCCGCTTTTGAGAGAAAGTGCGTTCTTTTACAGAAAGCTTATGCGATGATAGCTCAGTTGGTAGAGCACGACCTTGCCAAGGTCGGGGTCGCGAGTTCGAGTCTCGTTCATCGCTCGAAGCAGGTCTGGTGCCTGCTTTTTTTTGACAGATTGGCAAAGCCCAGGTGGCGGAATTGGTAGACGCGTACGTTTCAGGTGCGTATGCCGCGAGGTGTGCAGGTTCGAGTCCTGTTCTGGGCACCAATGCGCAGGTGGTGAAATTGGTATACACGCTACTTTGAGGGGGTAGTGGTCGCAAGATCGTGTGAGTTCGAGTCTCATCCTGCGCACGAAAGACAGAAAGGAGAAATCCATGACGGGTTTCTCCTTTGTTTTTGTCCCGAAGCCCCTCCGAGGCGTGTGTCCGGGAGACGGTTCCCGCCCTCCGCAAAGCGCCGGAACACACAAAAATGGACAGAATACAACCAAAAGTGTTTTTTATTTGCGCGAACAATCATAAAGCACTATCTTTGCGGCGTTTTTGAAACAAGTCTAACATATACAGCATATGAACACACTTCTTAAGAACCTCGGACTCATCATTGTCCTGCTGGGAGTCGTTTGTCTGGTTATCTATCATCTGGCCTTACCCTCCAATGCGCTGCTGGTAGCATCGCTGGTATTGGAGGCGACCGGTATCTTACTCTACATCCTTTTAGGCCGCCATCTTCAATAAAACCTGCAGGGTTGTATGGAAACGGACAACGAGTCGGTTCGCTACCACCTGACAGGCATGTACCGGGACTGGTTCCTGGACTATGCGTCATACGTCATTCTGGAGCGTGCGGTTCCCGCTGTGGAGGACGGACTGAAGCCCGTCCAACGGCGCGTGCTTCATGCGATGAAGACGGTGGATGACGGCAAGTACAACAAGGTCGCCAACATCGTGGGTCAGACCATGCAGTACCATCCTCACGGCGACGCGAGCATCGGCGACGCGCTGGTGCAACTGGGCCAGAAAGACCTGCTCATAGACTGCCAGGGGAACTGGGGCAACATACTGACGGGTGACGGCGCCGCCGCGCCCCGTTACATAGAAGCACGGCTGAGCAAGTTCGCGCTGGAGACGGTGTTCAACCCGAAGACCACGGAATGGATGCTGTCGTATGACGGGCGCAAGAAAGAGCCCGTCCACCTGCCCGTCAAGTTCCCGCTTCTGCTGGCGCAAGGCGTGGAAGGCATAGCCGTGGGACTGAACTCGAAGATACTTCCGCACAACTTCTGCGAAATCTGCGACGCGGCATTGAGCCACCTCCGAGGCGAGGAGTTCCAGCTGTATCCGGACTTCCCGACGGGCGGCGAAGTGGACGTGAGCCGCTACAACGACGGCGAACGCGGCGGCATGGTGCGCATCCGCTCGCACATCACGAAGGCGGACGACAACAAGGCCCTCATCATCACCGAAGTGCCGTACGGCACCACCACGACGAAGATGATTGAGACCATTCTCAAAGCACAGGAGAAAGGCAAAATCAAAATCCGCAAGGTGGACGACTACACGGCTGAGCAGGCGAAGATAGTGGTGCAACTGGCGCCCGGAGCCTCCTCGGACAAGACCATCGACGCGCTCTATGCCTTCACGGACTGCGAGGTGAGCGTGTCGCCCAACTGCTGCGTGATAGAGGACAAGAAGCCCGTCTTCACGACAGTAAGCGACCTGCTGCGCAAATCGGTGGACAACACCCGCCAGCTGCTGCGCCGCGAACTGGAGATACAGAAAGGCGAACTGGAAGAACAGTACTTCTTCACATCGCTCGAGAAAATCTTCATAGAGAACCGCATCTACAAGGAGGAAGGGTACGAGCAGGCACCGGACAAGGAGAAACTGATACGCTTTGTGGACAAGGCCCTGACCCCGTTCAAGGCGCAACTGCTCCGTGAGGTCAAGCGGGAAGACATCGAGCGGCTGTTCGAAATCAAGATGATACGCATCACGCGCTTCGACTCGAAGAAAGCGGACGAACTGATGCGTGACCTAAAGAAACGCATCGAGCAGACGCAACGCGACCTGAACCACCTGACGGACTACACCATCCGCTGGTTCGAACACCTGCGCGAGACCTACGGCGAACAGCACCCCCGCCTGACCGAGGTGCGCAACTTCGCCTCCATCAACGTCAAGACCGTCATCGAGGCGAACGAGAAACTCTATATCAACCGCGAAGAAGGATTCATCGGCACTGGCCTGAAGAAAGACGAGTTCCTGTGCAACTGCTCCAGCATAGACGACATCATCGTGTTCCACAAGGACGGCAAATACAAGATAATCCGCGTGAGCGAGAAGACGTTCATCGGCACGGACATACTCCATGTGGACATCTTCAAGAAGAACGACACGCGCACCATCTACAACACAGTCTATCGCGACGGAAAGGGTGGGGTGAACTACGTCAAACGCTTCAACGTGACGGGCGTGGCACGCGACAAGGAATACGACCTGACCCAGGGCAAGGCGGGAAGCCGGATTGTCTATTTCACCGCCAACCCCAACGGCGAGGCGGAGACCGTGCGCGTGCAACTCAAACCCGCCCCGCACATCAAGAAACTGGAGTTCGCCTACGACTTCAGCACGCTGGCAGTCAAGAGCCGTAGCGCAAGAGGCAACCTGCTCACCAAATACGAAGTCAAGTCCGTTTCGCTCAGGCAGAAAGGACACTCGACATTAGGCGGCAGAAAAGTGTGGTTCGACCCGGACGTACTGCGCCTCAACTACGACGGGCAGGGGCAGTACCTCGGCGAATTCAAGGACGACGACCGCATCCTTGTCATCACGCGCGGCGGCAACTACTACCTGAACACATTCGATCTGACCGCCCACTTCGATGACGACATACGGGTCATCGAGCGGTTTGACGCGGACAAGGTGTGGACGCTGGTCTTCTGGAACGCCGAACTGGGCTACTACTACGCCAAGCGGTTCACGATGGACGCGCAATCAAAGGCGCAGAACTTCCTCGGCGACAACCCCGAGAGCCGCATCGTGCTGCTCACCGACCGTCCGGAGCCCGTCTTCAAGGTGGCATACGAGGACGAGTGGCGCGAACCCGCCACGCTGGAGATGACAGACTTCATCTCCGTCAAGTCACCCAAAGCAAAAGGCAAACGACTGACCACGCTGAATGTCACATCCGTTGAGGACATCACTCCGGAGCCGGAAATTGAGGAAACAGCCGAGGATGCTGATAATACGGAAAACCCTGATAATCCCGACAACTCGGTTAGTCCCGATACTTCGGAATCCTCCGAACATTCAGAGTCTTCCGAAAATACAGAAACACCGCCCGCCCGTCACGTCCCGCTGACCATCAGTTCGGACATGCCTGAGGACAGCAAACCTGTTGACAGCGGCCAGTTGAGCCTATTCTGACCTCCATATAAAGCCACCCATACAATCCCATATTTCATGCGACACAACAGACTTCTTCTCATTATAACCGTGACAGCCGCCATGCTGCCCGGCACGGAAGCCCTACAGGCGCAGTGTGTCAATATGACTGACCTCGATGACCCGGGAACGACCTGCTCGGTGTTCAATCACGAGTTCATCTACAAGACCTACACGATAGAGAACTATGACTGGAAGGAATATCCGAACGTGATAGAGGATTACGGTCTGTCCACCTCCAACAACTATTCCTACAACGTCCCGAACGTGCTCTGCACCCGCCAGACGATTGTGACGGAGCAGGGACCGGACTACCTGCAGCCCGCGCTGAAGATGATTCCCGAGGGTCGCGCCACCAGTATCCGCATAGGCAACCCCCGCAACGGAAGCAAAGGCACACCCGTCAGACAGCCCTCCCAGTTCATGAGCTGGCACCCGCAGGGCGAGGCGATTTCGATGGAATACAAGGTGACGGCAGAGAATGCGATTATGCTGTTCGAATACGCCGCCATACTGGACCGCACACATCATACCACAGACGACAACGACAACGAACTGCAGGCGCATATAGACATCAGCATCACGGACAAGAACGGCAATGACCTGAATCCGTCGTCGCTGGCATTCTCGTGCCGAGGCAACCGGTCGGTGGCATCGGATGCGGCGCAGGGATGGCAGAGTTTTACCCATAGCGGCATATCATCATCGTGGAAGGACTGGTCGAAAGTGGGTTTTGACCTGACCAAGTACATCGGGCAGACCGTCCGGCTCCGCGTAGCGAACTTCGACTGCGCGGTGGACGAGAGCCAGCAATGGGGCAATGTCTTTTTCTACTACTGCGGCAAGCACTTCAGTTACATCTATTTCTATGTGGACTGCGCGCGCAAGGAGCTGGAGGTGGAGTGTCTGGAGAACCAACAGGCCCGTCTCACGGCTCCGGAGGGCTTCATCTACCGCTGGTACAACAAATCGAAGCCATCCACGACGTTGGGAACGGCGCGCACGGTGGTTGTTCCAACGGACGGCAAGACGACCTACTGCTGCGAAGTGACCCAGAAAGAGCGGATGAAAGGCTCGTTCGTACTGGAAGCCACCCCGCTCTGCGGCAAGGAGGTGAACCTGAAAGCAACGGTCTGCGAGAAAGACCTGCCGTATGTGTTCGGCGGCAAGAAACTCACCGAATCGGGGCGCTACACCAACACGGTGACACTCGCCGCCGGCATTGACAGCGTGACCAACCTCGACCTCACGGTGGAGCGCGCCAAGGACATGCCCCATCAGACCGCCTACTTCTGTACCGGCGGCACCTATACATGGAAGATGGGCAAGAAGACCCGCACGCTGACCAAGAGCGGCATCTACCGCGACACCATCCGGTATGCATCCGGATGCGACAGCGCGCGCTACTCGCTGGAACTCATCGAGAAGGACAAGATTTACTATGAGGACCACCAGCAAGTCTGTGCCGCCACACTGAACGGCGGCGGTTACGGCTTCCGATGGAACCGCAAGTGGATTAACAGCGCATCGCAGGACGGTCTGACTTTTGACACCATTTCCACTCTCTCAGGCTGCGACAGTATCGTAACCCTGCGGCTGGACATACAGGAAGACCTCGAATCGTATGACACGGTTATCGTGACGGAAAGCGAAATAAGGAAAGGCTTCATGTGGAACGGGTACAGTGTCTATTACGATGACAAGAGTTTCAAGTCGTTTACTGAAGCCGAAACATACTTCAACAATTTCTTTACGGAGAAATCCTCATCAAAGGGCTGCAAGGAGTATACAAAACTGCGGCTGTATATCGTGAAAGAAATAGTGGAGGATCTGTCGCTCTGCGAGACCGAACTGCCTGTCGAATGGCGCGGATATACCATCGCATCGGCGGAGGACAACGGAAAGGTCTATAACGACAACAAGAACCGCATCCGATACACGCTGAATCTGGCCGTCTATCCCACCTACGATGTTGTTGCATACGACACAATATGCGACGGTGAGGAACTCACTTTCGGCGACACGCTGCTGACCTCTACAGGTGTTTACAAGCGCACGCTCCAATCGCAGTACGGATGCGACTCCACCGTCACCCTCAACCTTACAGTCCAGATTGCGAAGACCGTCCGCACCGAGCGCATCACGATATGCAAGGGACAGCCCGCGTTCAATTGGGACGGGCACGGACCGGAGTTCCAGAACCTCTCCCAAGAGGGATTTTACTATGACACAACCTATTACACGACCGGATGCCCCAAAGAGTTTTATACCCTCCGCATCTCCGTAGGCGACTCCACCATCGCGCACCTTGACAGACGGATTTGCGACGGCGATTCCATCAATTTCTTCGGCGACTGGATAAAAAAATCGGGTACGTACCGGGGCGTGACGGAGAACATCATGCAGTGCGACAGTATCATCTATATGCACCTCGATGTAATGCCGCCCCTGCAGGTGGTTACGATTGACAGCGTGTTATGCGATGTGACATCCATCCAATGGCGCGGACAGACCATCACCAAGGACGGTCAGTACAAGGACACTCTTGTGAGCACTCTCAAATGCGACAGCATAGCATATATCCTCAATGCCCGTTTTATGTCCTCTTCATCGGCTACGATTAACACCACGCTCTGCTTCGGCGAAACAATTACAGTAGGCGACACGGTGTTTGCCACAGAAGGCACACATACCCGCACAATTGCCAATGCGGCGGGATGCGACTCCGTGGTAACCCTCCACATCACTTATCTTCCCGAACCGCAGACCATCAACGCCTTTATATGCGAGGGTACGTCTTATCCCTTCCACGGGAAAGAATATAGTAAAACGGGGCAGTACTACTTCTCCCTCGGAAAAACAGACCATTGCGAGGCTATCGACACGCTCAACCTGACCGTTGGAACAGTGGTCAGCGGCGATGAGTACAAGACGCTCTGCGACGGCGATACGTACCGGTTCGGAGATCTTACGCTGTCCGCTTCAGGCGATTATGAGCGGTTGATTGAGCGTTCCGGTACGGGCTTGTGCGATTCGCTCGCACGCCTGCACCTAACCGTTCTTCCTGCGGCGGAACTGATTGAAAGGAACGACACGCTCTACGAAGGCGATACCATATACTGGCGCGATACGACCATAACGACAGGTGGCGATTATACGCAGCGCATACAGAACCAACTTGGCTGCGACAGCCTTGTATATACCCTTCATTCGGCTTTCCGGGGTGTTTCGGTTCAGGTGATTGATACCGTTATTGAACCGGGCGAGACTTACCGCCTCAACGACACGACCCTGCTGACCGAACCCGGTACGTACTACGACACGCTATACTACACCAACGGACGCGACTCGGTGTATATCACCATCTATCTTGATGTTCAGCAACTGGACGTAAAGGGCACTTTCCTTATCGATACCGTATGCGGCGATGACAATGCACTTGCGATGGCATTCATCCGCGAACAAGGGCATCCAATCAAATATGACCTGATGTTCTCCGATATGGCCAAGGGACAAGGATTTGAGGACCGCACGGCGCAGCCGATGGCTGACACAGCAGTAGTCGAATGGGCGGTGACGATGCCGAAAGATGCTGACAATCCGCAACGGTACGTCCGTCCTGACCGCTACAGTGTCACGCTGCGGGTGACAGACAAGCAGAACCGTCAGACCACGTACGATGCGGCATTCACCGTTCTGTATCCTTCATGGGTTATCCTGCAGCGGTGGAACGACGTGCTGACTATAACCAACCGTGACTTCAACGGCGGATACAACTTCACCCACGTGCAATGGTACAGAGACGGCGAGAAAGTGGAGAGCAAGGGTAATGGCGACTTTTATTACTATGCCGGCGACGGTGAGCAGTTGCAAATGGGTGTTCCATACCGTGCTGATTTGACCCGCACAGATGACGGAAAGACCTTCTCCACCTGCGATTATATACCTTCCTATCAGGAAGAAAAGGTTATTTTCAAGGAGGAATTTGCAATGGCTCCGCGCTATGCAGGCAATTCGCGTCAGGTAACAGTCAGAACCACGTTGTCAGGCAGGTATATCGTTTATGACGTGAGCGGCAAACAGGTGCTGTCCGGTCTGTTCGGAGCGGCATACGGCTCGCCCGACATAATCTTCCCGGACTTATGCCCCAACGGCACCTATCTGATCCGCTTTATGCCCGATAACGGAAAAGAGAAACACAAGAAATGGATGGTATATTAGAATCGGAAGCAAAGAAGAGAAAACATTTAACGTTGTTAATGATAGAGTCAGTTATGATACATTCTATGAAAAGAATTTTCGGTCTCGGTATTTTTGCTTGTTTTGCATTGTATTCATACGCGCAATGCTGCCCGGAAAAAGAGAAGGTCGGGCAGAGAGATCAGTTCCTGTATGACAAGGATGTCATCGTGCTGGATGCCTATATGGACACGAACGATGACTGGTTGCTGTATGACGGCGACACGCCGAAAAAGTGGGACTATAACAAGTTCGTGCGCCTGCGCGCATGGTCCGACCGTTCCGAGAACACGGACAATTTCATCCAACTCTACTGGTGGGTAGGCGACGGGACGAACAAGACCCTGCTGCAGCAGTATGCCAACGGTATAGGTCCGAGGGCGGGGACATACACACTGACACCCCCGACCCGTGTTGTGTATTACCCGAATGGTGATCCTGAATTGTATTACTGGACGCATACACAGATTCCGACCGATTATCCCGTCATATTTGCGTATCGTATCCATGATTTCTTATTAGAATACGCAGGGATTATATGGGTGTGTCCGTATTCGTCGTATGCATCGCAGGCAGGTGACTTGTCGAACAACAATACTAACTATGTGCTTGGCACCTTAGCAACGTCCTATATCACGCACTTTGACTCGTTTACCATAACGGTCGATACGGGGGATGACGGAAACATCTATGTGCAGATAGGCGGACAGGACTGCGGAACGGAACCGGCGGTCACTATCGGAAGAAAGAGCGACCCTACGCTTCATGCATTATCGGTACAAACCATAGGTGACGGAACGGTGAATGTGAACTCTTCCACGTGTAAATACTACAGAGAAGGGGACGTGATAACCCTGACCCCCATGCCTTCGCATCCATCTGTTCTCTTCATTGAGTGGGCGGGGCAACACAAGGATTTCATTCAGGATAACGGTGACGGCACGTACAGCCTGACGATGCAAGGGTATGATATGAACCTGACGGCAGTCTTTGAATCGCC
>JAGCWE010000033.1 GCA_017962005.1 Paludibacteraceae bacterium
GTCAGTCCGGAAGGGTTCAGGAAGGGCGCGTACATCGTGTCCCGCGACGAGAACCCGCAGGCTGTACTGCTTGCATCCGGCAGCGAGGTCAGTTCCTTGGAGACGGCAGCCGCCGTACTCCGCAAGGAAGGTTACCGCCTGCAGGTGGTGAGTGTGCCGAGCGAGGGACGCTTCCGCGAACAGGACAAGGCGTATCAGAACGAGGTGCTGCCTCCCGCAGTCAGACGCTTCGGACTGACAGCCGGACTGCCCTGCACGTTGGAGGGGCTGGTTGGCGGCAACGGCAGCATTTGGGGCATGACGAGTTTCGGCTTCAGCGCGCCCTATCAGGTGTTGGAGGAGAAACTGGGCTTCACCACCGAGCACATCTGCCAGCAAATCAGGCAACTGATTGGCTGATGCTTAAAAAAGAGGATTTCCGAAGAAAAAATTTGGTCATATCGGCATTCCTCTGTACTTTTGCGCCGATTTTGTTGCGGCATTAGCACATCGGTAGTGCATCAGCTTCCCAAGCTGAGGAGGAGGGTTCGACTCCCTTATGCCGCTCTGATTCGGACAATCTCGGCACAAGTTGTCACAGGACACAACCCACAACGGTCAGGAAACGCTCTTCCTGACCTTTTTTATTGCCAACCTCTTCCACCTTTCACTTTTCAATTTTCAACTTTCAACTTGTCTTTCCCCTTTCAACTAGTCTTATGTGATTCTTATGTTATTTATATGTTATTCCGCATACCATGCCGATATCTTACCGTAGGAATGGGCTAACTGCATCGCGTCTTTCTGCGTTTATTGCGTTCGGATAACTATCCGGACAACAGGACTACTTTTGAGCCGTGAATGGTGCAACGGTCTTGTCTTTATACTCACAAAGTCAGCGGAAAATCACTGAAATCGCACAAAACACTTGCATACCAACAAAAAACGTATTACCTTTGCCGCTGAGTTTGAATCCTATACAGACTTATGCCTTCTGATTTATCCATAAAGCAGTTCAACTATCCGCAACTGCTTGCGCAGGTAAAGCAGCGCGTACGCTTGGCGCAGCAGCGTGCTGCTTATTCGGCTTATGGCGAGATGTTGCGCATGTATTGGGATGTCGGTCATCTGCTGTCAGATGCGCAACAACAAATCGGATGGGGCAATGGAGCACTTCAACGGCTGTCGGCGGATATGCGCAATGATTTTCCTGAAATCAAGGGATTCTCTGTGCGCAATTGCCAGTGTATGATTCAGTTCTATAATGAGTACAACGAAGAACTGACGCTCCCGAAAGATGCTGCATTAATTGCGCAACTGCCGGTTGCGCAATTACAACATCCAAATACGCAATCACGGATTGCGGAATTAGACACACAAATTACGCAATCGCCGATTGCGCAATTACCAAAATTTAATTTCTCTCTGCCGATTTTGCATTTACCATGGGGGCATAACATCATCCTTATCCAGCGCGTAAAGGATATCAATGCCCGCTATTGGTACATGGTGCAATCGCTGACCAATCACTGGACACAAGACTACTTGGTTGATGCCATCAGGCAGGATTACTACAAGCAGCACGGAGCACTTGCCAATAACTTTGACGTGGCTTTACCACAGCCAGAAGCCGAAGAAGTTAAGACGATGCTCAAAGATCCGTATCTGTTTGACATGCTCACCTTTACGGATAAGTTCGATGAGCGGGATATTGAAATCGGTTTGGTCAAAGAAGTGGAGAAATTCCTGTTGGAAATGGGAACCGGTTTCGCATTTATGGGACGGCAGTATCATTTGGAAGTTAGTGGCGATGATTATTATATCGACTTGCTGATGTACAACACGTTCATGCACCGCTATATGGTGATTGAACTGAAAAACACGGAATTTATTCCTGAGTATATCGGCAAACTCAATTTTTACTGTTCTGCTGTGGATGAAATCTTGTGTCGCGAGGGGGACAATCAGACTATTGGCTTGTTGCTGTGTCGCACAAAAGACAAGATTAAGGCGGAATACGCTTTGCGCGGCATCAATAAACCTATTGGCGTTTCGGATTATGAACTCGGCAATGCCTTGCCTCACGACATCCGGTCATCGTTGCCCAAGATTGAAGATATAGAAAACGAACTGATAGAATACGACAAAAGAGAATAACCACTCGCCTATGCCCCACTGGCACAGTAAAGGCAGTGCATGACATAGGCAAACAGCATACCGTCGCTTACCGACGTTAAACAGAAGGACAAGCGCAGGTGTGCGCTACTTAGATAAATAAGCATACAGCTAAGAACTTGGGTTCTTTTAAATCTGGACAATTTTTAAGAATTCTATAACCAAGAACAAGGCTTTTGCTCACGTATATTCGTGAGCCTTGTTCTGTAGATATTTGGTTATAGAAGGTACGTCCAGAACCTAAAGAACCCAGATAGAAGCTGACAAGCCTCACGTTTTTCGTGTATATAACAACAAAATATTCATAAATATGGTGACAGAAAAAATTAAATTCAACCTTGAGGGTTACAATGTTTGGGGGTTCGAGAAACCCGGCATGTTTGACTATGAGTCCGATGAAGAATGCCAATTCGCCACATTGGAACGAACTGGGATTCTATTGGGAATCTCAACTCGATCATTTCAAAAAGGTGATGGCGCAGTAATGCATTTTCCATGCGCAGTTGTCAAAGATGACAAGGACGGAAAAGTCTATGAGATTTCGCCTGCAAATATTCAGTTTTTTAATCATTAAAATTTAATTATTATGAAAAAATCATTTATTTTAGCATTTGCTGCATTAGTAATGCTTTCTTGTTCGGAAAAAAACACTCCAAGTAACAGTAACGGTTCTTCAGCCACGAGTCCTGCTTCTATAGAAGGAGAATTGACTGGAGTTTTCTCAGTTAGTCCTACAAAGAAGGTGCACTTTTCAAAAGGAAACTTCCAGTATCAAAAAAGTACAAAAACTTGTCGCTTTGCTGAACACCAATATGACAGAATAGGTTACAAAAACCGCGATATGGATGTTAGTTCATATGATGGCTGGATTGATTTGTTTGGATGGGCCACAGGAATGAATCCAGACAAAGCAAATTATAATAGTAATGGTTACGGCTATGGGACAGGAAATGAAGACATTGCTGGTACAAATAACGACTGGGGCATTTATAATAAAATCAGTAACGGAGGAAACGAGGCCGGCTTATGGCGCACACTGACAAAAGATGAATGGCAATATATCTTCAAAGAACGTCCAAATGCCTCCACCTTATTTGGATTAGGTAAGGTGTATAGTGTAGAAGGTGTAATTTTGCTTCCAGACGCTTGGAAGACTCCCCAAGGACTTACTTTTAATGCAAGTACAGAAAAAGGAATGGATCCGAATTATAACAATAGTAAGGAAGATAATTACGAGCATAACTCTTACACGGAAGCAGAATGGAGAAAGATGGAAGATGCTGGAGCTGTTTTTTTGCCCGGAACAGGTTGTAGATCAACTAATCCAAATGGTGAAATAATTTATTCGGTAAGTTGGCAGACTCTAACATCTTTTGATGGTTTTTATTGGTCATCTACATATAGGTGGGGACTCCGTTTTAGCAAGGCAAATTTAAAACTTTTTGAAGATGTAGAACATGATCGACGTAATGGATATGCTGTGCGATTAGTCAAAGATCTAGAATAAGTTAAATATTGTTTTGTGCAATTAGATTATTCCACTCAAAGAATGAAGAACGCGCATACACATGTACGCGCGTTCTTTTATTATTAAGTTTGGCCCAATGGATTAAGCACTGCCTAACATTCTGTTGGTTTTGGCAGCATTGTGCGACTGGTAGTCGGCATTTACTTCGTCCGTTACGTCGGCATCGGATGCCGACATCGGCTCACGGAGCCGCCCTATTGTTTTAGAAGTATTCTCTTACCGCAAATTCGTATTGGTCAATGAAGATTTGCTTAAAGGCATGCAAGTTGTTCTGCTCATAGAAAATAAGCATCGCCTTCTTGTAATCTATCGAATCCACTGTTCGGAAGGACAGCGGACAATAACCATTGGCGGTCAATATGGCATTGGCGGTAATACGTGCTGTGCGTTTGTTCCCGTCCATAAAAGGCTGAATATAACTCAGCAGCAACAACGCCAATAACGCTTTTTCAAATACATTATTACGGCTGTTTATCAAATCGCAGGTATCACGCATCGCCTCACGGATTTGAAACTCATTATCCAAAGGTCTGTACTGCGTGCCTGTGATACCCACGCGCCGATGACGCAAACCCTTATCTACGGACAGTTCTTTGGTCAGCAGTTGGTGAATATCCTCTATGTGGCCGATGGTTAGCATCTGTAAATAGTCGGGATTGTCCAACACAAACCGCAAAGCATCCTTATGGTTCAGTAGCATTACCGCCTCTTCTTTCGTCTTGCCGTCTGCTGTTTTGCTCTCGCGCAGCAAACGCTCGGTCTCTAAAAGCGAATAGGTGTTTCCCTCTATCTGCGAGGATTTCCAACTCAGGTCTATGCCCAAACGCTCCATCTCTTTGCGGTATTCGTTTTCGCTCATATCCGCCAGGTGCGCGCGAAACTCTTTTTGCAAATCATTCAAATGCGACAATTCTTCCTCTGTAAATAATGGTACTTGCGGTAGTTGTTCGTTGATGAGGGCAAAATTGAAACTTGTCTGAACTTTTCGCTCATCGGTCTCCTGCGCAAAATACGTGTCCAAATCCAGCGGCATCAACAAATGCGCACGATTTGACAATGTATAGCGCGTCGCGCGCGCTTTCCCGTCCACTACTATATCTCCATTGTTGACTCCTGCACCTATAAGCCGTTTGAGAGTGGCATCGCTCTCTTGAAAACCGATACCTGAGCGAATATTTTCGCGTGATGAAGAAGGATGATAGTGCAAATATTGAAGTATTGCTCGAGCTGTCTCCATAAGCCTTTTTCTAAAATCGGCGCAAAAGAACTAAAAACATTTGACATATCGGCTCATTTTAAGCAAAAAAATGTAAAAAATATAACATTATTGAGCCGATTATCTTAAACACCACCCTATGTCTTCCTCATTGCCTCCTTTCCCGCCATTTTTCTTTCTCTGTTTTTCAGTTACTTATAAAGAAAATGCATTTTTTTGAAAAAAAGTTGCTTTTTAGGTGATAGATTTAGCCCATTTTTTTGCTATATTATGGAGGGGTATATAATACGAGTTACAAAGTTAGGGAATGCCCCCCACAGAAAATAATCAACAGAGCGAAGAGGCAGACTGATTATTTTCGCATGGGGAGAGCGGAGGCACAAGTCGCCTGTCAATATAACAGGGTTGTATTGACCTTTGCGAACTTGTTGCCGAACGCGATTGGAGGGGTATATATTCTGCTTGAAGTGACAGCGTCAATACGACTCGGTGTCCTTGCGGACCTGCTCGTTGACGAGGTCGGCGAACTGCTGGATGGTCATCTGACCGAGGTCGGCGGCACCCTGCTGGCGGACGCTGACGATGCCCTGTTCGGCCTCCTTCTCGCCGACAACCAGCATATAAGGTATGTGCTTGATTTCGTTGTCGCGGATCTTGCGTCCGAGTTTCTCATTGCGGTCATCAACGATAGCGCGAACGTTCTGCTCGTCAAGCATCTGCTGCACGCGGTAAGCATAGTCGTTGCTCTTCTCCGAGATGGGCAGAACGACTGCCTGGTCGGGAGTGAGCCAGAGCGGGAACTTGCCGGCGGTATGCTCGATAAGCACAGCCACGAAGCGTTCCATTGAGCCGAACGGCGCACGGTGGATCATCACGGGACGGTGCTTGAGGTTGTCCTCGCCGGTGTATTCGAGCTGGAAGCGTTCGGGCAGGTTGTAGTCCACCTGGATGGTGCCGAGCTGCCACTTGCGGCCGATGGCGTCCTTGACCATAAAGTCGAGTTTGGGTCCGTAGAATGCGGCCTCGCCGGTGACGACGTGCGCCTTGAGGTTCTTCTCCTGACAAGCCTCAATGATAGCCTGTTCGGCTTTCTGCCATACCTCGTCGGAGCCGACGTACTTGGTGTCGTTATTGGGGTCACGCAGCGAAATCTGTGCCTCGACATTCTGGAAGTTGAGTGCGCGGAAGATTATTTCGATGATTTCCATCACGCGGATGAACTCCTGCTTGACCTGGTCGGGACGGCAGAAGATGTGCGCGTCGTCCTGCGTGAACGAGCGGACACGTGTCAGTCCGTGCAGCTCGCCCGATTGCTCGTAGCGATAGACGGTACCGAACTCGGCGATGCGTAGCGGCAGGTCCTTGTAGGAACGCGGCGAGTTCTTGAAGATGGTGCAGTGGTGGGTGCAGTTCATCGGCTTGAGCATATAGACTTCGCCTTCCTCCGGAGTGGTAATAGGCTGGAAGGAGTCTTTGCCGTAATGGTCCCAGTGCCCGGAGGTTACATAGACGTTCTTGTTGCCAATGTGAGGCGTCATTACCTGCTGATAGCCATAGCGTTTCTGTATCTTCTTGAGGAAGTCCTCGAGACGCAGGCGGAGAGCCGTGCCTTTGGGCAACCAGATGGGCAGTCCCTTGCCGACCATATCGGAGAACATGAAGAGTTCCATCTCCTTGCCTATCTTGCGGTGGTCGCGTTTCTTGGCTTCTTCCAACAGGACAAGGTATTCGTCCAGCATGGCCTTCTTCGGGAAAGTGATGGCATAGACGCGGGTCATCATCGGTCTTTTCTCGTCACCCCGCCAATAAGCTGCTGCACAGGAAAGCACTTTGACCGCCTTGATGGGTTCGGCGGAGAGCAAGTGCGGACCACGACAGAGGTCGGTGAAGTTGCCTTGCGTGTAGGTGGTGATGTGTCCGTCCTCAAGTTCGCTGATGAGTTCGCACTTGTAGGTATGACCCTTCGCCTCGAAGTCACGGAGCACGTCCGCCTTGGCGATGGGATGGCGCACCAGTTGCTCTTTCTTGGCACGCAGTTCCATCATCTTGGCTTCGATGGCAGGGAAGTCCTGCTCCTTGATGACCTGTCCTTCGGCAGGCATCACATCGTAGTAGAAGCCGTTCTCGATGGCGGGACCGATACCGAACTGTATGCCCGGATAAAGTTCCTGCAGGGCTTCCGCCATCAGGTGGGACGAGGTGTGCCAGAAGGCCTTTTTCGCCTCTGGGTCTTCCCATTTGTGCAGGCGGATACGGAGGTCTTCGCTAAGAGGTGTATTGAGATCCACTATCTGCCAGCCTTCGTCAAGGTTGGCGGGTTCGCCTTCGATGGGACGGATGCTTGCCACGAGGATGTCCTGCGCAAGACGCGTGCTGATTGATTCTGCCACTTGGAGGGGCGTGATGCCGCTTTCGTACTCGCGGACACCGCCATCGGGAAATGTAATGTGTATCATATCGGATGAATTACTTGTTACTAACGAGCGGCAAAAGTAGGTCGTTTTTGGCATCCGCGCAACAAAAAACACATTTCGTTTTAGCAAACGGAAAAAGAGTTGTATCTTTGCGGCGATTTAGTTTCTTTTGTATATGCGGTTTTTGGAACGGATAGGTTCGTATTTCATACTGATGGGGAAGGTGTTCCGTTTGCCGGACAGACAGCGTATGTTCTGGAGGCAGTTCAGTTTCGAACTGGAGAAACAGGGGCTTCAGTCGCTTCCCATCGTCATCATCATTTCGCTCTTTATAGGGGCTATCCTGACCATTCAGGCGAAAATCAACACTGAGAACCCGCTTCTCCCGACTTATACGACGGGTCTGCTCACGCGCGAGACGCTGCTGCTGGAGTTCTCAAGCACCATCCTCTGCCTTATTCTGGCGGGCAAGGTCGGGAGCAACATCGCCTCCGAGATTGGCACGATGCGCATCACGGAGCAGATTGACGCGCTGGAGATAATCGGCGTGAACAGCGCCAATTACCTGATACTGCCTAAAATAATGGCACTGGTGATTATGATGCCTTTGCTGGTGATTATCAGCATTACCATCGGACTTGTCGGCGGCTGGGGCGTCGGTGCGTTCACGGACGTGATTACGGTCGCGGACTATCTGACGGGTATACAGTACGCGTTCAATCCGTACTTTATCTGGTACGGTATCATCAAGGCGGTTGTTTTCGCCTTTATCATAACGAGTCTGAGCAGTTTCTACGGCTATAACGCCTACGGAGGCGCGTTGGAGGTGGGCAAGGCGAGCACCAACGCCGTGGTACGTTCGAGCATACTGATTCTGTTCGCCGACCTTTTGCTGACCAAACTGCTGCTGTAGTCAGTGTAGGATATGATACAAGTCAATGATATAGTGAAGATTTTCGACGGGAACGTGGTTCTTGACCATGTGTCCGCCGATTTCCATGACGGGCAGGTGAACATGATTATCGGGCAGTCGGGCAGCGGCAAGACGGTGCTCATGAAAAGCCTTATCGGTCTGCATCTGCCGGACGAGGGGGACATTCTCTACGACGGGCGCAGCGTGAAGTCGATGCGCGAGAAGGAGATGCGCCACCTGCGCCGCGAGATGGGGATGCTGTTTCAGGGAAGCGCGCTGTTTGACAGCATGACCGTCATGGAGAATGTACGGTTCCCGATGGAGGTTTTCTCCCACAAGAGCGAGGGGGAGATGGAGGCGCGGGCGCGCTTCTGTCTGGAGCGCGTCAATCTGCCGGAGCACGTCTTCCATCTTATGCCGAGCGAAATCAGCGGCGGACAGCAGAAACGAGTGGCGATAGCAAGAGCAATCGTGCTGGAGCCGAGATATCTGTTCTGCGACGAGCCGAACTCGGGACTGGACCCGCGGACGAGTCTGGTGATTGACCAGTTGATACGCGACATAACCATTGAGTTGGGGATTTGCACGGTGGTTAACAGCCACGACATGAACTCCATAATGGAGATAGGCGACAATATCATCTTCCTGAAGAACGGCAAAAAGGAGTGGCAGGGAAGCCGCACCGAAATCTTCAATACGGGCAATGAGGCACTGGACGATTTCGTGTTTGCCAGCAACCTGTACAAGGAGGTGAAGAGAGTGCATAACAGTTGAATGTAATTGGAATTCAGACGGTAAAAAACATACAGCGAAGATTATGAAAAAGGAATTGGTTTATATGGCAGTCTGCGGGCTGATGATAGGTCTGCTTGCCGGTTGCAAGACGAACAGGAAGGTTGCCGCGAACACGGAAAAGCAAACGGAGCCTGTAGAGCAGACGGTTGCGGCACAGGAGCCGGATGACGCAACGGAAGGGAAAGAAAGAGTGTCACGCCCTCCACGCCCCCAGCGCGTGCCGGCCTACAGAGGTGTAATCCCCCGCACACAGCCTGACGGGACCATTCTGCATATATACCTCCGCGGAGACGAGTGGAGCCACTTCTCGATGACCACCGACGGTTACGAGGTGCGGGAGGATGCCGCTGGCAGGATTTGCTATATGCAGAAGGCGGAAGGCGGAGACGGGCAACAGGCGACGGTCACAGACAGACAGGCTCACGACCGCGACAACCGCACCGAGGAAGAGCAGGAATGGCTTGAGAAGCACGGTGTGAAACGAATCGTGACAGAATAAAGGTACAAACATTTCACTATACTTTAATTGATTATGCGCAAGATACTATTGGTCGTTATTTGCTGCTTGACGGCATTGTGGAGTTGGGCGACACCAGCCCGCAGGGATGCACGCAAGGTGAAGCAGGCGGACGGAACGGTGATGACAGTCTATGCACACGGGGACGAACATTTCAGTTGGCTGACAAATGCAGCAGGCGAATGGATAGAGAAGAACGCAGAGGGGAACTATGTGGTGATGGACGCGAACAGGAAGAAGGAAGCACAAAGCAGAATGCGCGAAGCGCAGTTGGCTCCGCAAGCGGTGCAGACTCCCACTCCGCTGAATGTACTGCCACGGGGATTGGTCGTATTGGCTGAGTTTCAGGATGTGCATTTCTCTACGCCGAAAGAAACGATGGACTCGATGCTAAACGCCGAGAACTTCTACCGCGAATACACATACATCTACCCTGGGACAACGAACGAGTACACGATTAAAGCCAACGGGTCAGTCCGCAAGTATTTCGAGGCAAGCAGTCATGGTGCCTACAGCCCGAAATTCGATGTAATAGGTCCGCTGCGCGTAGGCAAGAACATGAAATACTACGGAGAGAACCCGTCTGCCAACAGCCGCGACAAGAACATTAAGGACTTTGTTACGGAGCTATGTGAGCAACTGGTTGCGTTGAGTAAAAGCAACAAGATTGACCTCACTCAATACGATGCGGACGACGATGGCTTCATCGACTACTTGGGCATTATCTATGCCGGCTACGGTGAAGCCGACGGCGGAGGCGAGAACACCATCTGGCCGCACAAGTACGAGGTTACATACTACAAAACCATCACAGAGCAGGGAAAGACGTTCAGAATCTACAACTGCAATCCGGAGATGAACGCCTATACGCAGCACTATATGGGCATAGGCACATTCTGCCACGAGTTCGGTCATGTACTGGGACTGCCTGACATCTACTCAACGGACGGCAACACCGTTCATAAGACGTGCGGCGAATGGGACATAATGGACTACGGCTGCTATGTCAACGAGGGTGACACACCTCCCGGATACACGGGTTATGAGCGTTTCTTTTTCGATTGGGCAAAGCCGCGCCTGCTGAAAGAGGCGGAGAACGTAACGCTTAATCCGCTGATGGAAAGCAACGAGGTGCTGATGATTACCGCTACAGGCAATAGCAATATGAAAGGCAATGACCCTGACCCCAATGTGTTCTACATATTGGACAACCGCCAGCAGACAGGGTTCGACAGCCATATACCGGGACACGGAATGTTGCTGACGAAGATCAACTATGTGTACGGCACATGGTTCGGCAACAGTGTGAACAAGGTTGCCAATGACCTGCATATAGACCTTATTGAGGCAGATGGTTGGGCACCTGAGTTTGACGGGGAGACCCGCACTTGGTTCGGCAAGCCGGGGGACGCTTTTCCTGCCGGTGCCAAAGAGTATAAAGGGATAAAGGATTATCCCTTGACGGACATCACGGAAACCGACGGTATTATCACGTTCCGCGTCAAAGGCGGTGTTCCGACCGGCTGTGACGAAGTGGAAACGGTTGCCGCAGGCGTAAGGAAAGAGTTGCGCGACGGAAGGATGGTGATTGTCAAGGACGGCAGGGTGATGACCCCGACAGGGATGACGGTCAGATGAATCAATAAAGCAGCGTTTCTATGAACATCATCAGTTACAATGTGAACGGCATCCGTGCTGCAGCGGGCAAAGGGCTTTTCGACTGGCTCGGTCAGGTGCAGCCCGATGTCTTCTGTATTCAGGAGAGTAAGGCGCAGCCGGAGCAGATACCCGTTGACCGTCTGACGGATATGGGCTACCATAGTTATATCCATTCGGCGGAGAAGAAAGGCTATTCGGGAGTGTGCATTTTCTCGAAGGAGCGTCCTGACCGTGTGATAGCGGGAATGGGCAATACCCGTTACGACAGCGAAGGAAGGGTGTTGCGTGCGGACTTAGGCGACCTGACGGTGGTATGCGTCTATGTGCCTTCGGGTACAACGGGCGATGTGCGTCAGGATTTCAAGATGGATTTCTTGGAGGCGTTCCTTCCTTGGATGGTTGAGCTGCGCCGTGAGCGTCCGAATCTGGTTGTGTGCGGCGACTTCAATATCTGCCATAAGCCTATTGACATCAACCATCCCGAGCGGCAGGTCGGTGTGAGCGGTTTCCTGCCCGAAGAGCGCGAGTGGATGGACCGCTGGGAGGCAAGCGGCATGATTGACACGTTCCGCGTGTTCGACACACGTGCTGAACAGTACAGTTGGTGGTCGTACAGGTTCGGGGCACGCGAGCGGAACGCGGGATGGCGTATTGATTATTTGTGGGCGAGTGAGCCGCTTCGCTCACGTCTGCAGAAAGCGTACATTATGCAGGATGTGGTTCATTCGGACCATTGTCCTGTAGGACTCACCATATAGGCAGCAACTCATCAACCATACGGTTATGGACAGGTTACGGACGGAGCATCTGGTAAAGCGGTACGGCAAGCGCACGGTGGTGAATGACGTGTCGATTGAGTTGCATCAGGGGGAGATAGTGGGCTTGTTGGGACCGAACGGCGCAGGCAAGACAACGACCTTCTATATGACAACGGGTCTGGTGTCGGTGAATGCGGGTCGTATTTATCTGAACGATACGGATATCACGGGTTATCCGATGTACCGCCGCGCGCAACTGGGCATAGGCTATCTGGCGCAGGAGGCGAGCGTCTTCCGCAAGATGTCGGTGGAGGACAACATCTCTTCGGTGCTTGAGATGACCTCTTTTTCCAAGGAGTACCAGAAAGAGAAACTGGAGCAGTTGATCAGTGAGTTCAATCTCAATCATGTGCGCAAGAACCTTGGCGACCGTCTGTCAGGCGGCGAGCGCAGACGCACGGAGATAGCCCGCTGTCTGGCCATTGAGCCGAAGTTCGTCATGTTGGACGAGCCCTTCGCAGGCGTGGACCCGATTGCCGTACAGGAGATACAGGATGTGGTGTGGCGCCTGAAGGACAAGAACATCGGCATACTGATAACTGACCACAACGTGGACGAGACACTGATGATAACCGACAGGGCGTACCTGCTGTTTGAGGGACGTATACTCTTTCATGGCACACCGGAGGAGTTGGCTTCGAATCCGACTGTTAGGAAGAACTACTTGGGCAGGGACTTCGAACTGAAGAAAAAGAGCAGGGTCGAAGAGGAATAGCGGTTCCCTTGTTCCGGTACACAGAAAACGATTAATCAACGAAACAAAAGATATATGACTTTTACAGAGAAGTGCAACGTGATTTTCCGCCGTTCGGTGGAGGATTACCATAAGACGGACAATGTGGATGCTGCGATGCCCAATCCCTATCAGGAGGGGACAATAGAATACGACCTGTACAGGAAGAACTGGATTGATGTTGTCCAGTGGCACTTGGAGGATATTATCCGTGACCCGGCGATTGACCCTGTGGAGGCTCTTGCGCTGAAGCGGCGCATTGACCGTTCCAATCAGGACAGGACGGATCTGGTGGAACGCATCGACTCGTACTTCTACAAACGGTTCAGCAGCGTGAAACCGTTGGCGGACGCACGTATCAACACGGAGAGTCCTGCTTGGGCGGTGGACAGGTTGAGCATTCTGCATGTGAAAATCTACCACATGGAGGAGCAGGTCAATCGCACGGACGTGAGTGCGGAGCAGCACGAGAAGTGCGTGGAGAAACTGCGGGTGCTGAACGAGCAACTGGGCGACATGACGACCTCCATCACGGAACTGTTGGACGATTACGAGGCAGGACACAGGATAATGAAGGTGTATCGTCAAATGAAGATGTACAACGATCCCAGTCTGAACCCTGTGCTTTACGGCAAAAAATAAAAGGGCATGGCGTCCGTTGGTAGCAAGCGTTTGTTGGTGATTCGTTTCTCTGCGTTGGGTGACGTGGCGATGCTTGTGCCGCTGATTCGTCAGGTTGCGGAGCGTTATCCTGATTGGGAGCTGACGATGCTGTCCCGGCAGCAGTACGCTCCGTTGTTTCAGGAGATGCCTGCCAATGTGCGTTTTTTCGGAGCTGACTTGCGCGGGAGGCACAACAGGCTGTACGGACTGGGGTCTCTGCTGGAAGATATTGATTACCGGAGTTTCGATGCTGTGGCGGATATGCACGATGTGCTTCGCTCACAGTACCTTCGGACGCGGATGTTCCTTGCAGGCAAGCGTTGCGCCCACGTGTTCAAGGGACGCGTCCAACGATGGCTGCTGGTGCGCCACACCTACCACCACAAGCAGCCGCTGGTGCCGATGATTGAGCGTTACCGCGCGGTGTTCACCGAATTGGGATTTCGGACTGACGGGGCATTGCCGGTTGATAACGGAGAGCCTCGCGTATCGGTGGACGGAAGCGTACCCCGCAGCGGGCGGACCGATATAGGTATAGCCCCGTTCGCCGCCCATCGTGGGAAGATTTATCCTATTGACAGGATGGAACGGGTGGTGGAGGCTCTTGGCAAAGTGATGGCAGCCCGTGGGGAGAAAGTGCTTTTGTTCGGCGGCGGTGATAAGGAGCAGGCTGTTCTGTCAGGATGGGAGAGGCGTTACGAAGGCGTTGAGTCGCTGGCATGCAGATACAAGATGGACAGGGAGATTGAGGTTATGCGCGGGTTGCGTCTGATGCTGACGATGGATTCGGCGAATATGCACCTTGCCTCGATAGCGGGTACGCGCGTCTTGAGCGTCTGGGGAGCCACTCATCCGTGGGCGGGTTTCCTCGGCTACGGACAGCAGGAGAGCGACTGTATCCAGCAGGACTTGCCATGCCGTCCCTGTTCTATATACGGCAATCGGTTCTGCAAGTACCATGATTACCATTGCCTTGACATTCCTGCGGAGTCGGTTATAGCGCGCGTAAAAGATGCGATTGGTGCTGAATAGGAAATATGAGTGCCTGCGTACTTGGCTTGAATGGTTGCCGTCGGTTTTTGACCAGTCAGGCGAGATGGTGTATGACGCGCGCAACAGCATACGCAGTATCGTCCCGCAAGTGGACGGTTGGGGTAAGGAAGCATTGATGGTGAAACGTTTTCACACACCCTCCTTCCCGAATAGTCTGGTGTATTCCTTTCTTCGTGAGCCGAAGGCTGTGCGTGCGTACAACAATGCTGTCAGCCTGCTCGATAGAGGCATCGCGACTCCTGAACCGATGGCTTTCGTGCTTTGCGGCGGAGTGCTCTTGAAAGAGAGTTATCTGGTTACACGCGCGAGCGGGTTGAGCCATCTGATGCGTGAGTTCACGCTGGCTTATCGTCCGGAGTTGGATGCGCTGATACGTCCGTTCGCGCGTTTCACGGCGCGGATGCACGAAGCGGGTGTGCTTCATCTGGACTATTCTCCGGGGAACATATTGTGGGATAAGAAGGGGGACGAATACCTGTTCGAGGTGGTTGATATCAACCGTATGCGTATCGGACGGGAAGTTACGTTGCGGGAAGGCTGTAAGAGCATGCGGCGCATCTGCGCCCGCACGTCCTTTTTCCGGGAGTTTGCCGACGAGTATGCCCGCGTGAGGGGATATGCTCCGGCGGAAGCGGAGCGTTGGATTCTGCACTATCGTGACCTTTTCTGGGATAACGGAAAGAAAGCGCGGTATGAGTATGCATAAGGAAACCATCAGTTATGCCGTCACGGTGTGCAACGAAGCCGCACAACTGGACTTGCTGCTCGGTTTCCTTCGTCCTTATCTTGGCGAAGGGGATGAGATTGTGGTGCAAGCCGACCGCGATAATGTGACCGAGGAAGTCAGGACGGTGGCGGCGAAGCACAACGAGACGATAACAAGGTACGAAGAATGGGCTCTTAATCTCGATTTTGCACAAGCGAAGAACCACCTGAACGGTCTTTGCAAGGGCGAATATATATTTCAGTTGGACGCGGACGAGTTGCCGCATCCGTGGCTGATGGAGCATCTGCGGGAGATTATCGGCCGCTATCCGCTGATTGAACTGTTTAAGTTTCCCCGTATCAATTATCTGCTGGACGATGCAACCTATCAGTCTGCGTTGTCGCAAAACGGACAGATTGAAGCGAAGCGTGTGGCGTGGCCGGATTATCAAGGGCGGTTGTACAAAAACCGTCCCGGACGTATCCGCTGGCATCGTACGATACATGAGCGCATTCGCGGGCATCTGCTCTATTGGCATCTGCCCAAAGAAGACAAGTACGCTCTTATACACATCAAGCGCAAACAACAGGATGCCGCCAAGTGGGACGAATGGAGAAAACAGCAGAAGTGACGATTGCGTATTACATATCATCACCCACGTGGGGCGGCGGCGAACAATATGTGTTCGACCTTGCCGCCGCAATGAAGGAGAGCGGAAAAGCAACACCCGTTTTTCTGTTTCCGGCAGGCAGTGACGAGAGGATGATTGCGCGTTTCCGTTCCATCGGTGTCTGTCCTGCCTGTCCGTTCGCACGCAAGATGTATCGTTTCAGTGTGCTGGCATCGTGGCGATTGGCAAGAATGATGGAGCGCTACGAAGTGGACATACTCCACGTGAACAGCCGTTTCGCATATTTCCAAGCGGCTATGGCGAAGCGTATGTGCCGCCGTCCCGTCCGTCTTGTTGCGACCCAGCATCTTGTGCGCAAAGCAGGCAACGGTTTGTTGTGGCGATGGGCGTACCGTCAGATTGACACGCTGGTCTGCGTAAGCCGGTTGGTCCGTTCAACTTACGTCCCCGCGCATCAGGAGTCATCCTTCAAGCAGATTGAAGTGATTCACAACAGTGTCCGTATTCATCAGGAAGAGGGACAAATACCTGACTATACAAAGGCACGGATCATCTTTCACGGTCGTATATGCGAGGAGAAAGGCGTTATCGGTTTGCTGCGCGCATTGGAGCGGATTCAGGATTTGCCATGGCAGTTGGATATAGCGGGCGAGGTCAAGACCGGATACAGGACACGATGGGAACAAGCATTGGCCGCCTGCACCGTTAAGGACAGAATATGCTTGTTAGGCTTTCGCAGCGACATACGCCGGATGCTGCCTGATTACTCTATCGGTGTGCTGCCTTCGGTTGTGCCGGAAGCCTTCTCACTGACCGTGTTGGAAGATATGGCATACGGTTTGGCGACAGTGAGCAGCAACAACGGTGCTGTACCGGAATTTGTGGAGGATGGCAGCAACGGATTGCTGACAGCCCCCGATGACACTGTTGCGCTGTCCGAGGCACTCCGCCTGCTCATTCTGCATTCCGAAATGCGTGAACGACTGGGCAGACAGGCACGAAGTGACTTTCAGAACAAATACAATTACGACATATTCATCACAAAGATGAACAAAATATACGGATTATGAACCGTTTCATTACACAATACATCCGCGGAGCAGAATGGTTGAACTACTTTATTTTTCTGCTTGTTGTATGCTCACTGCCTTTCCCGTGGCATTTCACGCAGCCTCTCATTGTTGCGTGGGGCATCTCGTGGCTGTTGGAGGGCAGATGGCTGCAAAAGCGTTATCTGCGTTTCAACCGCACGCAGATTCCGATGCTGCTGATTACGGTGTTTATCGCGTGGGAGGCGTTGTCGCTGATGTGGACCGATGATGCTGGTAATGGAATCAGGCAGTTTGGCAAGCACCTTCCCGTGCTGGCAGTCATAATGCCCGCGCTTTTCGGGGTGAACAAGCGGTATCGTATGGAGAAGATACAGATTGTCCTGTATGCCGCCACACTCGTTTCCGTATTCGCCTATCTGCTCCTGCTTTATTGGGCAAGAGTCAACAATCTGATGGATTTTTACGTCCTATATGCGAGGTGGGATTTTTGGAATCTGTTTAACATCCCTCCCGTCAGCAATATTATGCACCACGCGTACTACTGCCCCATTATTTTGTTGGCGTTGGGATGTTCGGGAAGTTTGTACCGTCATTTCCGGCAGACCTATCCCCGTTGGAGCGTTCTGTTGACACTGGGTACAGGGGATTTGATTCTGCTTGGCACCATTTTCCTTTCGGGGACACGGATTGCGTTGCTGCTGCTGCCTGTTATACTCCTGGTAGCAGGCTGGCGGTACAGGCATCACCGGTATATAAAGAGAATCGGCATCGCCATTGTTCTTCTCATCGGAATAACCGGTTCGGTTTTTTGGACACAATCCACCGTTACCCCGAAAATCAAGCAGGCTTTCCAATGGGTCAGTTATGAAGACTCCAAATACCAGCCTCTGGCTCGCGAGCCACGCATCTACATCTGGCATATTGTTCTGCACGAAGTGTCAGACTACGGATGGAAGGGAATGGGACTCGGATCGGCAGATGCCTACTTGGATCGGGCATACCGGCAAGACGGTATGCCTGAGATAATTGACCTGTCATTCAATCCTCACAACCAATACCTGCAGACTTGGATGGAATTGGGACCGTTGGCTATGCTGCTGCTCGTGTTGATTGTCTTTTCCGCCCCTTGTTTCCACAGCCAGCATGTACGATGGACGAGTATCTATATCTGTCTGATATACGGATGGAGTATGTTGACCGAATGCTATTTCTCACGTATGTCAGGTGTTTTTCAGTTGTGCTTTGTGGCAGTACTGCTGATTGCAATGGAACAGGCGGCGGCACAGCCCCGGGAAACAGAGGATGAAAAATGCAAACCGATGGCAGAATGAAATGTTTGTAGTACTTTTGCGGCGTCGATAAAAAGAAAACAGCAGGTCGGTCTGTCGCTTGACGGGGATACGTGTTTTTCCGAAAACATCTTCCCCGCAAGAGGAAAGTCCGGGCAACACAGAGCGACGTACCGGTTAACGGCCGGCAGGCAGTGATGTTTGGTCCCTGGAACAGCGACGAATGGCATCCGCAAGGATGATGAAACGGCTACACTACGTGTTGCAATCTCATGTAAACCCGCGCCTGAGGGCTGCTCGTCCGAGCGGGAGGGTAGAGAGCGCGAGAGCAATGCAGCAATGCATCCGCCCAGATTAATGACAGACACTTTTGTGGAGAGCGGATTCCGCATCCGTTTTCTGCCAAGGCACAGAACCCGGCTTACAGACCTGCTGTTTTCTTTCTTTTTTTCAGTTTTTTCTTTTGTTTATCTGTGCGAAAGTTGTAATTTTGCCGCGCAAAACACACAGAAACAGACGCTTTACACTTTTCTTTTTCTTGTTTTATTTGGGCTTTATTGTCAAAAAGTCGCCAATCGAGGAAAGTTGCGTTTGCCTTGTCATGCGAAAAGATAAAATAACAACAATATGAAACTGGAAGAGATTACCCAAAAGATTTACGCGGAAGGCGTAGAGAAAGGCAATGCCCAAGCGGAGCAAATCGTTGAAAAAGCGAAAGCGGATGCAGCCGCCATCATTGAGAATGCGAAGAAAGAGGCGGAGAACATCGCCGCCCAAGCCGCATCGAAAGCCGCCGAGCTGGACAAGAACACCCGCAGCGAGCTCCGTCTCTATGCCGAACAGAGTATCAACGCCGTCAAGACTGCCGTTACCGATTTGATTACCGGCCAGGTAGCCAAAGAGAGTGTCAAAGCCGCCACTACCGATGCGCAATTCATGCAGTCGCTCATTTTGAAGATGGCGGAGCAGATGGCAAAGGACGGCAATGTGGCTATCGAAGCCAAAGACGCCGAAGCACTGCGCACATACTTTGCCGGTCACGCCAAGGCTTTGCTTGACAAAGGTGTGACGATCAGCGAAGTGAAAGGAATCAAATCCGACTTCCAGATTCGTCCCGCACAAGGCGGATACAAACTCTCTTTCGGAGAAGAGGAACTGGTGGCTTATTTCAAAGAGTTCCTCCGTCCCCAACTCATTGAGATGCTGTTCTGATTATGGGTTACGAATGTTTGCTCGCGGGTCTGCCCGACCTCAAAGCGGGTGCACCCTCCCCTGTTTCCCAAGACGATTTGCTCGCGGTGCTGGAAGAGTCGCTGCGTGAGGGCGACAAGCCGTTGCTCGACCAATTGCGCATGACTCCCGCGTCAGAGACAATCGACGAGCTTCTCGCGCGCTATCAGGATCCCGACACCAACGACACGGACAAGCCCGCGTGGTGGGACGATGCCGCATCCGTGCTGACAGAAGCCGACCTGCGCGCCGCCCTGCTCTACGACCTCGGACAAAAAGCCAGGAACCGCTTCGTGCGCGAATGGTACGCTTTCAACCAGGACATGAACAACGTTCTGGTGGCGTCCATCTGCCGCAAGCACGGCTTTGACGTGCGCAAGGCCATCGTGGGACACAACGAGGTGGCGGAAATCCTGCGCACACACACGCAACAGAAAGACTTCGGTCTGGGCGGCGTGATGGACAACCTGCAGGACATACTCGACCTCGCCTCCATTGACAACCTGATGGAACGGGAGAAGAAAATGGACGCGATGCGCTTCGCGTGGCTGGAAGACAAGACCCGTTTCTTCGTCTTCTCCATCGAACTGGTGCTGGCATACTACCTCGAAGCCGAGATGCTGAACCGCTGGTCGCAACTGACCGTCGAGCAAGGCGAACAGGTATTCCGTGCCATGGTCGCCGATATGAAGAAAGGCGTGCAACTGTAACTGCATCCGACAATAAGATAACACGAAAGATAATAAAAACGACATACAATGACAACAGGAAAAGTAAAGGGTATCATCGCCAACCTCGTTACGGTGGAGGTGGACGGCCCTGTTTCGCAAAACGAAATCTGCTACATCCGGCTGGGTGAGACCCGCCTGATGGCAGAGGTGATCAAGTTCGCCGGTCAGAACGCATACGTGCAGGTGTTTGAATCGACACGCGGTCTGAAAGTGGGCAACGATGTCGAATTCACGGGTCACATGTTAGAGGTGACTCTCGGTCCGGGTTTGCTGAGCCGCAACTACGACGGTCTGCAGAACGACCTTGACAAACTAACCGGTGTCTTTCTCCAGCGCGGTGAATACAATTTCCCGCTTGACAAGGAGAAGAAATGGCAGTTCACCCCGATTGCCAAGCCCGGCGACAAGGTAGAAGCCGCAGCATGGCTCGGCGAGGTGGATGAGAACCACCAGCCTCATAAGATTATGGTTCCCTTCTCCTTTGAAGGCACATACACGGTCAAGACCGTCGCTCCTGCCGGCGAGTACCGCATCGAGGATGTGATGGCCGTACTGACCGACAGCGAAGGCAACGAGCATCAGGTGACGATGATTCAGAAATGGCCCGTAAAGAAAGCCATTACCGCCTACCGCGAGAAGCCGCGTCCCTTCCGTCTGCTGGAAACGGGTGTACGCACCATTGACACCGCCAACCCCATCTGTGAGGGTGGTACGGGCTTCATTCCCGGTCCTTTCGGAACAGGCAAAACCGTGCTGCAGCACGCCATCTCCAAACAAGCCGAGGCCGACATCGTTATCATCGCCGCCTGCGGTGAGCGTGCCAACGAGGTAGTGGAGACCTTCACCGAGTTCCCCGAACTGGTGGACCCGCACACAGGCCGCAAACTGATGGAGCGCACCATCATCATCGCCAACACATCGAACATGCCTGTTGCCTCTCGTGAGGCATCCGTCTATACGAGTATGACCATCGCCGAGTACTACCGCTCGATGGGACTGCGTGTGATGCTGATGGCTGACTCCACATCCCGCTGGGCACAAGCACTCCGCGAGATGTCCAACCGTATGGAGGAACTGCCCGGACAGGACGCGTTCCCGATGGACCTTTCCGCCATTATCGGCGCATTCTACGCCCGTGCAGGATATGTCTATCTGAACAACGGCAAGACCGGTTCCGTCACTTTCCTCGGCACCGTTTCGCCTGCCGGTGGTAACCTCAAGGAGCCTGTAACGGAAGGCACGAAGAAAGTGGCGCGCTGCTTCTACGCTCTGGAGCAGAACCGCGCGGACAAGAAACGCTATCCCGCCGTCAACCCCATCGACTCCTATTCCAAGTACCTTGACTACCCCGAGTTCCAGGAGTACATATCACAGCTCATTGACAAGGACTGGATTCCGATGGTCAATGACATGAAGACCTATCTGCAGCGCGGAAAGGAGATTCAGGAGCAAATCAACATCCTCGGTGACGACGGTGTACCCGTCAACTACCACGAGGAGTTCTGGAAATCGGAGGTTATCGACTTCGTCATCCTGCAGCAGGATGCCTTCGACAATATCGACGCCGTATGCCCACTAGATCGTCAGCAGTACATGCTACGTTTGGTGATGGACATCTGCCGCCACGACTACGACTTTGACAACTTCCTTGAGGTAATCGACTACTTCAAGCGCGTTATCAACCTGTGCAAACAGATGAACTACTCCGAGTTCCACAGCCCGCAGTTTGAGGACTACCAGAAGAAACTCAACGACCTGCTTGCTGAAAAACAGATTAAAGTCAATGCCTGAACCAACCAACTTATAAAACCGAACAATTATGGCAAAAGCATTTCAAAAGATATACACGCAGATAACCGCCATCACGAAAGCCACCTGTTCGCTGAAAGCCACAGGCGTGGGTAACGATGAACTGGCGACGGTGAACGGCAAACTGGCTCAGGTAGTCAAGATTATCGGCGAAGACGTTACGCTGCAAGTGTTCCAAGGCACAGAGGGCATTCCAACGAACGCCGAAGTGGTGTTCCTCGGCAAGGCTCCCTCACTGAAAGTGAGTGACCAGCTGGCAGGCCGTTTCTTCAACGCCTACGGCGAACCCATTGACGGCGGACCAGCCGTAGAGGGTGAGGAGATAGAAATCGGCGGTCCGAGCGTGAACCCCGTGCGCCGCAAACAACCTTATCAGCTTATCGCCACAGGTATCGCGGGCATTGACCTGAACAACACACTGGTCAGCGGTCAGAAGATTCCTTTCTTCGCCGACCCCGACCAACCTTACAACCAGGTGATGGCTAACGTAGCGCTCCGCGCCGAAGCCGACAAGATTATCCTCGGCGCGATGGGTATGACCAACGACGACTACCTCTATTTCCGCAACGTGTTCTCCAACGCCGGTGTGCTGGACCGCATTGTCAGCTTCGTCAACACGACGGAGAACCCCGCCGTGGAGCGTCTGCTTGTTCCCGATATGGCACTGGCGGCAGCCGAGTACTTCGCCGTGAAGAAACAGCAGAAAGTGCTCGTCCTGCTGACCGACATGACACTCTACGCCGATGCGCTCGCCATCGTAAGTAACCGTATGGACCAGATTCCTTCCAAGGACTCAATGCCCGGTTCGCTGTACAGTGACCTTGCGAAGATTTACGAAAAGGCCGTACAATTCCCCGAGGAGGCAGGCGGCGGCAGTATAACCATCATCGCCGTAACGACCCTTTCCGGCGGCGACATCACGCACGCCATTCCTGACAACACGGGTTACATCACCGAAGGCCAGCTGGACCTGCGCCGTGACTCCGATATCGGTAAGGTCATCGTTGACCCGTTCCGCTCACTAAGCCGACTCAAACAGCTCGTGGCGGGCAAACAGACGCGCGAAGACCATCCGCAGGTGATGAACGCAGCCGTGCGTCTTTATGCCGATGCCGCCAACGCGAAAACCAAACTGGAGAACGGTTTCGACCTGACCGACTACGACAAACGTTGTCTTGACTTCGCCAAGGACTATTCGGACAAGATTCTTGCCATTGACGTGAACATCAACACCACCGAGATGCTTGACATCGCGTGGAACCTTTTCGCCAAGCACTTCAAAGCAGAGGAGGTGAACATCAAACAAGCCCTCGTGGACAAGTACTGGAAGAAATAGAATTGCTGTAAACAGAACAACCTATGGCAATACAATATCAATTCAACAAGACCAGTCTTCAGACTCTGGAGAAGAACCTGAAGATGCGGCAACGCACCCTTCCCACCCTGCAGAGCAAGGAATCCGCCCTGCGCATGGAGGTGAAGCGCGCCAAGGACGAAATCAAGGCCTTGGACGAGGAGGTGAACCGCCGCATCAAGGACTACGACCAGATGCTGGCACTCTGGGGCGAATTTGACACATCGCTCATTCATGTGGACGATGTGCTCATGTCCATCAAGAAGATAGCAGGCGTGCGTGTCCCCGTGCTGGACGAGGTGGTCTATTCGACCAAGCCCTTCAGCCTCTTCTCCACCCCGAAGTGGTTTGCAGACGGTTTTGAACAAGTCAAGGCCATCGCTGACGTGGGCATCCGGCAGGAGTTCGTCCGCCGCAAAGTGGACCTGCTCGAATACGCGAGAAAGAAAACCACACAGAAAGTGAACCTGTTTGAGAAAGTGCAGATACCCGGTTATCAGGACGCCATCCGCAAAATCAAACGGTTTATGGAAGACGAGGAGAACCTGAGCAAATCCAGTCAGAAGATTGTAAAAGGCAAGCGCGAGCATGAAGCCATGCTTGCAGAAGAAGCAAGAAAGGAGGCTGCCGTATGATTGTATCAATGAAGAAATACACCTTCCTCATCCTTGCTTCACGCTACGAGGCCTTCCTCAGTCAGTTGCGTGACGCAGGCGTGGTACACATCACGCTCAAGGCGGAAGGCCTGGCGGACAATCCCGCCCTGCAGGAATCGCTCAGCGAGGCGGAGAACCTGCGCAAACTGATTGCGCAAGGCGCACCCGACCAGCTGCTGCAAGAGAAAGCGGACGTACAAAACAAGATGGATGCCACCCGCAGAGAGATAACTCGTATGGAGCCCTGGGGTACGTTTGACAGCCACCGTATCGCCCAACTGCGTGAAGCCGGATACAACATCCGCTTCTTCACCTGCTCCAAAAAGAATTATACAGGGCAAGGTATCGTGGTGAACGAGATAGGTGACACTGTCTATGGAGTGGTTGTCGGCGATGAGGACTTGGACGAAACGCTCAACGAGGTAACGCTCAACGAACATTCTGTCAATGAACTGCAAGCCGACCTTGAGGCTCTCAACGGTCTGCTGGCGGCAGCCAACGCACGCATAGAGGCATGGCAGAAAGCCAACCTGGAAGACACGAAGCGGCAACTTGCCGAAACGGAACAGCGTATTGACTGGCAGCGGGTTGAACTGTCAGGCGACACGGCTGCCGAAGGTTCGCTGCGTCTGCTTGAAGGTTTCTGTCCCGAAGAAAAGACGGAAGCGCTCAATCAGACGCTCGCCACCGCCGATGTCTATTACGAGGCAGAGACACCGAAGGAAGAGGACAAGACACCCATCCAGCTCCGCAACAACCGCTTCACCAAGCTCTTTGAGGTCTTTACGGGTATGTACGGCTGGCCCACCTACGGTGAGTTCGACCCCACTCCCATCCTTGCGCCTTTCTATCTGCTTTTCTTCTCGATGTGTATGGGCGATGCCGGTTACGGTATCCTGCTGATGCTCTTCGGGTGGATGGTCAAGAAAGGCAAGATCAACATTGAGATGTTCGAGGGCCTCGGTCCTATCATCACCACCCTCGGCGTAGGCACCCTTGTTGTCGGTTTCTTCAGCGGCACAGCGTTCGGTATGGACTTGTCCGCTCTGTTCCCGTCGATTGACTACCTGTTCCTCAACGGCAAAGTCATAACGCAAGGCGGCGTACACTACGTATCCAAAGCGGCTTACACAGCCGGTAATATGGAAGGCGGCTATGATGCTATGATGGTTTTGGCACTGCTTATCGGTGTGTTCCACATCTGTCTTGCTATGGTAATCAAGAGCCTATGCTACACCAAGCGTTTCGGCTTCCGCGCACAACTCGGCACATGGGGCTGGACACTGCTCATCGTGGGCTGCCTGACCGCTTTCATCATCTGTATGGTGGCAGGTGTTTCGCAGCAGACGACGAAGGTTGTACTGATTACCATTGCCGCCATATCGGCGTTAGGCATCTACGTATTCAACACGCCCGGACGCAATCCGCTCCTTAACATCGGTGCGGGCCTGTGGGACACCTACAATATGGCTACGGGCATATTGGGCGACACCCTGTCCTATATCCGTCTCTATGCCTTGGGCTTGGCAGGCGGTATGCTTGGCGGCGCGTTCAACAACCTCGGTATGATGATTATGGGCGGTTCTACCGAAGGCGCCACATGGCAATGGCTGCCTTTCATCCTGATTCTGATTATCGGTCACCTCTTGAACCTCGCCATGTCGGCACTTGGTGCTTTCGTCCACCCGCTGCGTCTGACGTTCGTCGAGTACTTCAAGAACTCCGGTTACGAAGGCAAGGGCGGCATGTACCAACCTTTCAAGAAAATGCAGAACGCCTGATTCAAGGATCAACCGATTGCCTCGCTATGCAGACGGTTGCATACAGAAAGCAAAACAAAATAAACAATATAACTATCAAATCTAACACAACACTATGGAATTTTTAGGTTTTCTCGGTTGGGGCTTGATGTTGGGTCTCGCCGGTGTAGGCTCCGCCTACGGAACGACAATCGCCGGTAACGCGGCAGAGGGTGCTCTGAAAAAGAACCCCGCCAAGTCCAGTTCGTACATGATTCTGTCGGCACTGCCCGCTACTCAAGGTCTGTACGGCTTCGTGGCTTTCCTGATGTGGGACAAGGCAGCCATTGCCGCCAATCCCGCCCTCTATTTCGGTATCGGTCTGGCAGTCGGACTGGTATGTCTGCTCTCCGCTATCCGTCAGGGTATGGTTTGCGCCAACGGTATTTCCGGAATAGCCGCCGGTCATGACGTACAGACCAACACGATGATCTACGCCGCTCTGCCTGAGTTCTACGCCATCCTGGCACTGGTAGCGGCACTGATGATCTAATCATTGGCAAAAGGGGATATTGACAGGGCCATCCTGTCAATACCACCCCTTGCGGTCTCATAGTTCAATGGATAGAATACGGGTTTCCTAAACCTTAGATCCGGGTTCGATTCCCGGTGAGACTACAGGGCAAAGGGTGTGTCAAACTAAATTGACACACCTTCTTTGTAACCAACAGGCTATTTCAATACGTCAAAGAACACTCGCGTTCGGCAACAAGATCGCAAAAGTCAATACCGCTACGCTAAATTGACAGGCGACTTGTGCCTCCGCTCTCCCCACCAGAACAAGTTCTGTTGTGGACCCTATGAAGAGTGCCTTTCGCGAAAGACGGTGCAAAGGTACGATAGCGGGGGATTGGCACTTTCCCACTGCTTCCCAATAATGCACAATAATGCACAATAAGTCACACTGCGTCCCATTTTCGCGAAAGACGGTGCAAAGATACGATACGGGGGATTGGCGTTGTCCCACTGCGTCCCAATAATGCACAATAAGTCACACTGCGTCCCACTTTCGCGTGCGGCAACAAGTTCGCAAAGGTCAATACCACTGCGTTAAATTGACAGGCGACTTGTGCCTCCGCTCTCCCCATGCGAAAATAATCAGCCCGCCGCTTCGCTCTGCTGATTATTTTCTGTGGGGTCCCCTATTCCCTAACTTATGTCACTCGAATTATA
>JAGCWE010000034.1 GCA_017962005.1 Paludibacteraceae bacterium
AGATAAGCAGTTTCGTGGCTGCCAACAAACTATTGCAGGAATATGCCCGCCTCAACCGCCAATAACCCCCGACGCAAGGAGGCAGCCCCACGCAAGGTGGGCGCCAACGATATGGGCAAGCTGCCCCCGCAGGCTCTTGACATGGAGGAGTCCGTTCTGGGCGCGCTGATGCTCGACAAGGAAGCCTTCTCCATGGTCAGCGACCTGCTGCGTGCCGACTCGTTCTATTCGGACAAGCACCGGCGCATCTTCGAGGCGCTGGTGTCGCTGTCCGTAAAGGACCAGCCCATTGACCTGCTGTCCGTCACCGACCGCCTGCGTACGTTAGGCACGCTGGACGAAGCGGGAGGCGCGGCGTACCTGAGCGAACTGACACGCAAGGTGGCGTCCACCGCACACCTGCGCTACCATGCGCAGGTGGTGGCGCAGAAAGCCACGGCGCGCGAGCTGATACGCATGGCGGCGGAGGTGGAAGAGAAAGGATACGACGACACGCAGGACGTGGACGAACTGCTGGAAGAGGCGGAAGGAAAGATTTTCGCCATCTCGCAGCGCAACCAGAAACGCGACGTGGTCAAGATCGACTCCGTTCTTTCAGCAGCCTTCAGCCGTATGCACAAAGCCGCCGAAAACAAAGGCAACATCAGCGGCATACCTTCCGGATTCACCCTTCTGGACAAGATAACCAGCGGATGGCAGAAGAGCGATCTGATTATCATAGCCGCACGTCCGGCCATGGGCAAGACGGCGTTCGTGCTTTCGATGGCGAAGAACATTGCGGTCAATTACCAAGTCCCCGTGGCGATGTTCTCACTGGAGATGTCCAACGTGCAACTGGCGAACCGTCTGATAATGAACGTCTGCGAGATTCCGGGCGAGAAAATCAAGAACGGCAACCTGACGCAGGAGGAATGGGCTCAACTCGACCACAAGGTGGGCGAACTGAGCAATGCCCCGCTCTATCTGGACGACACGCCCGCCATGTCCATCCTCGAGTTCCGTTCCAAGGCACGCAAACTGGTCCGCGAGAAGCACGTGCAGATCATTATCATCGACTACCTGCAACTGATGAACGCCAACGGAGTCAATTTCGGCTCGCGTGAACAGGAAGTCAGCATCATCTCGCGCAACCTGAAAGCCCTTGCCAAGGAACTGGACATCCCCATCATCGCCCTGTCGCAGCTGAACCGCAGCGTGGAGCAGCGAGGCGGAACGGGCATAACCGGCAAGAAACCCCAATTGAGCGACCTGCGCGAATCGGGTGCCATCGAACAGGATGCCGACATCGTATGCTTCATCCACCGTCCCGAGTATTACGGCATAACCAACGACGACAAGACCAGCCGGAGCCTTATCGGTCTGGGGCAGATTATCGTGGCAAAGCACCGTAACGGCGCCACGGACGACTTATGGCTCCGTTTCCGCGCCCAGTACGCCAAGTTCCAGAACGAGGATGACGCCATCCCGTCGGACGAACTGAACGGCGTGTTCCATTCAAAGATGAACCAGTCCGTGGAAGGCGGATATGTGGAGACATCCGACGGAGCGTCCGTCAGCGGGGACGGATACGCCCCTCCGTTCTGAACCTTTTCCCGTCAGGAACAACCATTGCAAACCAACCATAAAAACACATACACAAAATGCAACGCACAGATATTCGTACCGCCCTTCAAAGCAAGGAATTCGACCGCCCCGTCAATGTACGCGGATGGGTACGCAGCCGTCGCGGCAACAAACAGGTCAGTTTTATCGCCCTCAACGACGGCTCAACGATAAAGAACATACAGATAGTGGTCGATCTGACCAAGTTCAGCGAGGAGCAGCTCAAGCCAGTCACCACCGGCTCGTGCATATCCGCCACCGGCATACTGGTGCCCTCGCAGGGAGCGGGACAGGACGTGGAAATCCAACTGACCGGACTGGAGGTGTACGGCACGGCGGATCCGGAGAAGTACCCGCTTCAGAAGAAAGGGCTGAGCATGGAGTATCTACGCTCGATAGCCCATCTCCGCCCGCGTACCAACACGTTCGGAGCCGTGTTCCGCATCCGCCACAACATGGCGATGGCGATTCACACCTACTTCCACGAGCACGGTTACTACTATTTCCACACCCCGCTCATCACCGCCTCTGACGCGGAGGGAGCCGGACAGATGTTTCAGGTGACCACCAAGAACCTGTACAAACTCCAATACGACGAGGCGGGGCACATTGACTACTCCGACGACTTCTTCGGCAAGATGACCTCCCTGACCGTGAGCGGACAGCTGGAGGGCGAACTGGGTGCGCTGGCATTGGGCAGAATCTACACCTTCGGTCCCACATTCCGCGCCGAGAACTCCAACACCCCCCGCCACCTGGCGGAGTTCTGGATGATTGAGCCGGAGATGGCCTTCATCGACAAGAAGGAGTTGATGGACATTGAGGAGGACTTCATCAAGTACTGCGTCCGCTGGGCATTGGACCACTGCCAGGACGACCTGCAGTTCCTCAACCAGTACGTGGACAAAGGCCTGATAGCGCGTCTGGAGAGCGTGGCGGACACGGACTTTGTCCGTCTGCCCTACACGGAAGGCATCCGTATCCTGAAGGAGGCGATTGACAACGGCAAACGCTTTGAGTTCCCCTGCGAGTGGGGCGACGACCTCAGTTCGGAGCACGAGCGTTACCTCGTGGAGGAGCATTTCCGCAAACCCGTCATCATGACCGACTATCCCCGTACCATCAAGGCTTTCTATATGAAGCAGAACGAGGGCGAGGAGGCTGGCCGCGAGACGGTGCAGGGAACGGACGTGCTGTTCCCTCAGATTGGCGAAATCATCGGCGGTTCGGTGCGCGAGGAGAGTTTCGACAAACTCGACCGCGAGATCGAGCGCAGGGGTATGGATATGTCCAACTACCAGTGGTACCTCGACACGCGCCGCTTCGGGTCGGCACCCCATGCCGGATTCGGACTGGGCTTCGAGCGGCTGATGCTGTTCGTCACGGGTATGCAGAACATACGCGACGTCATTCCGTTCCCGCGCACACCCAAAAACGCAGAGTTCTAAATATCAAAACCATCATCAATATGAAGAAAATCATCACTCTTCTGATTGTCTTTACGGCAGTGGTGTCCATGTGGGCGCAGAGCGGGCAGGTGTCGCTGTACGGGCGTATCGCTTCCAAGCAGGACGACAAGGGCATAGCCGGTGCCACCGTGACACTGGGCAATCAGGACATCTCGACCCTCACCAATACGGAAGGGCAGTTCTCGTTCATCGGCCTGCAGGCGGGGGACGAGGAACTGATTGTGGAGGCGGACGGCTTCAAAGCGACTGTGGAACTGATCCAACTGCAAGAGGGTCAGGCGACCGTGCTGGATGTCATTTACCTTCAACCCGACATAGTCAAGGAGACGCAGGACGAAGTGCTGCTTAATCTGGCGGAGCAGGATCTGAACGACGACGAAGGCTCGTCGCAGGAGCAGGCGTCAATGACCTCCTCCTCGAAGGATGTGTTCAACTCGCTCACCTCCTGGGCATGGTCCACGGCGCGCTACCGCAACCGCGGCTACAACCAGACATACGAAACCTATTACGTGGAGGGTCTGTCGTTCAACTCCGCCGAGCGCGGACAGTTCAACTTCTCCGCGATGGGAGGTCTGAACGACGCGTCCCGCTACAAGGAGACCAACCAGGCGATCGAGGCGACCAACTACACCTTCGGCGGTGTGGGCAACGCGACCAACTACCTGATGGGCGCGACCCGCTACGCGCAGGGCTGGAAAGTGGGCATTGCAGCCACCAACCGCAACTACAAGGGCGTTGTCCGCGCCACCTATTCGAGCGGACTGCTTGACAACGGCTGGGCCTTTGCCGCACAGATTGCCTATCGCGGCACGCCGTATATCAACCGGAAGGGCATGATTGGGGAAGGCATCGTTTACAACTCCTTCGGCTATTTCTTCTCCGCAGAGAAGCAATGGGGTACGCGCCATAAACTGAACATCATCACGTTCGGCGCGCCCACGATGCGCGGACAGTCGGCGGCTGTGACGCAGGAGGTCTATGACCTGACCAACCAATACAACGCCACCCAGTGGGGATGGAACAACTACAACCCGTACTGGGGTTATCAGGACGGCAAGATGCGCAACTCACGCATCGTCCACAGTTACGACCCCACCGTTATTCTGGGCTATAACTTCAAGATCAGCGACAAGCAGTCGCTTCACGTTGCTGCCGGCGGACACTACTCGTTCTACTCCAACTCGGCACTGAATTTCTACAACGCTCCCGACCCGCGTCCCGATTACTACCGTAACATGCCCTCCTTCCTGTGGGACAACCAGATTGCCGACAACGGCAACTTCATCAGCAAGGACATGAACGGCAAGCAGTTGGGTGACGGATTCCACGACGAGGCGGGCAACTACGTAGGCGGAAGCATCGACCGGACCACCTACGAGCGGATGTACAACGACTGGACATCCCGCAACAGCCAGACAACTCAGATTGACTGGGATGCCATCTACCTTGCCAACCGCGCCAACAACATCAACAACCCCAACGGGTCGGCACGCTACATACAGGAGCGCCGCCACAATGACATAGGCGAGATGATGGCTTCGGGCATCTATCAGAACACGCATTTCGACCACCTGAAGATGACCGCCGGACTGGAACTCAAGAAATCCACAGGCCGCCACTATAAGACGATTGACGACCTGCTGGGCGGCAACCAGTGGATAGACATTGACCCCTTCGCCGAGCGCGACATAGCCGAACTGGCGGAGAACATCGGCATGACGCAGGCGCAGATGGCTGTGGTGAAGCAGAACAACGTGACGCTCACCACCAACGGAACGATTTCCGACGCCCGCGTAATCAAGCAGGGAGAACGCTTCGGCTATGACTACAACATCGAAATGACCAACGAGAAGATGTGGTTCCAGAACGAATGGAACTGGCACAGTCTCGACTTGTACTACGCTGTGCAACTCGCTTACACGCAGATACAGCGCACATCCACAATGCTCAACGGCCGTGCCGTCTATCTGAGCATGCTCCAGAAAGGCATGCAGGAGTACTACATCGGTCAGGAAGGGTCGGACGTGATACAGAACGGAGTGCTGGTCAAGACATTGGGCACCTACCACGGTTTCCGCCACAACTTCATAGACCCCTCTTTCAAGGCAGGCTTCACGTACAAGATTAACGGCCGCAACCATATCAAGTTCAACGCGCTGGCAATGACGCAAGCTCCGCTGGCGCGAAACGCTTATATCTCGCCCCGCGTCCACGACCGTGCCGTGGCTTCCATCTACACCCACGACACCGCCCGCAGCCTGAAAGAGTACTACGGAGCATCGGAAAAGACAGTGGGCGGCGACCTGACCTACGAGTTCAACTATCCCATCGTACGCGGCCGTATCACCGGTTTCTACTCGCGCTTCTGGGACGGTATGGAACTGAACGGCTACTACGATGACGAGGCGCGCACGTTTGTCAATCAGGCGATGACGGGTCTGAACCGCCGTCACTGCGGTGTGGAAGCCGCAGCAGCCGTCAAGCTGGGCACTTATTTCACCTTGTCCGCGGCTGCTTCTGTAGGCGACTACCGCTACACGAGCAATGCGGAAGTGGTTACATCTGCCGAGAACGGTATGGCATTGGGCACAACGGCAAAGGGCAACGTGTATGCCCTGCGCGACTCCGTGATGATGAAAGGTGTGCGCGTGAGCAACGGCCCGCAGGTGAACGCCTCCCTCAAGTTGTCGTTCTTCCACCCGAAGATGTGGTTCGCCGACGTGACATTGAGTTACTACGACATGAACTACCTCGGTGTTGCCCCGTCCCGCCGCATGAAGAGCCTCTATACGGATGTGACGTATGATGACCTCACGGGCAGTGCCATCAATGTGAACGGCTCCTACAAGGATGCCGGCGCACTGACTGGCGAAACAGACGCAAACGGCAAACCGGAACTCCGCTATCCGTACAACATCCTCGACCAGCAGGAATCGCTGACAGCCGACAATGTGCTGAACCGCTTCCTCGTGGATCTGAGCATCGGCAAACTCATCTACCTGCCGCAACGCCAGTCGCTGTCCATCAACCTGTCATGCACCAACATCACCAACAATGTGCACTTCAAGACCGGCGGTTACCAGCAGGCACGTCTTCCCCGCGCCACCAAGCAGGGCGTGGAGGATAATGTCAACTCCGTCATAACGGCGAACGCATGGAAATTCCCCGCCAAGTACTACTACGCCTGGGGAACGAACTTCTACCTCACACTTACTTACAAATTCTAAATCAGGAGGAACAGAACATGAAAACACAGTCAATTATTCTTTCCGCCATCCTACTAACCGGTTTGGTTTTTGCCTCCTGTCGTTCGGAAGAGCCGCAGGTACGTTATATACAGGAAGAGGATGTCGCCGGCCAGGTGGCAGCCGTGGGCGGCAAGCTGCTCACGCTCAACGAACTCAAGCAGGCTCCCTATATGACCGAGCGGGGCAACTACTGCGACCCCGCGCTGTACCGCCTTCGCGCTTCGGGTACGGGACACACGTATGACCCTTATCTGGACACCATCTGGCTTTTCGCCATCGACACACTGCCGGTGGGGCAGCCCCTGTTCATACGCGGGCGCGTCACAACAGATGACCTCTCCGGCAATTTCTACAAGTCGCTCTGCATCCAGCAGATGGTCGGCGGCAAGCAGCAGGCATTGCGCATATCGGTGGATGCCAGTTCGATAGGCGGCATGTACCAGCTCGGACAGGAAGTGCTGATACGCATTGACGGTCTGGCTATCGGCCGTTACGCCAACCAGCCCCAATTGTGCGTTCCCTCCTACAACAACAACGTGAACGCCAACAAGGCTTCGGAGAAAGTCGGCTGGGCACCCGGGCGCATCCCCTTCGCGGAGTTCAAGAAACGGACCCAGCTGATAGGGACACCACAGACACCCCATTGTGACACCGTGCAGATAACGGACTTTGTCAACAACCTCAATCAGGTGGACAACCGCCTGGAAGACGGCAAATTGGTATGTATCAAGGACGTGTACTACACCGGCCAGTATTCCAACTACGGTGATGCGACAGACTGCACGACCAACAACCCCGACGATTTCGACAACGGTTCGACCGCCAATGTCTTTGCCCCGACCACTGGCAATATGGGCTACCCGCAGTCGCGCATCATAGCTGACGAATACGGCAATATGACGCTGGTGTCTGTTTCCGAATACGCCAAGTTCTCCCATTTCTACCTGCCCGGCGCGGACAGCCAGGGCATTGCCAACTGTCCCGATTATACGGGTAACGTGACGGGTATCTTGGGCTACTACCGCGACAACAATATCACCAAGATGTACAACGGTTCGGACAGTAACGCCCCCGCATGGGACGACTGGAGCATCACCATCCGCTCGCTGGACGACCTCAGCCTGTATGACGAGGATGGCAAACTGTGGCCGCGCATCGAGTACGGCGAATAAGAAATGAACATCTGCTGGCTGGACATAGTGATTGCCCTGCCCCTGCTCATCGGACTGGTGAGGGGCATAATGCGCGGGCTGGTGAAGGAGATAATGGCGGTTGCCGCCGTCATCCTCGGCTATTTCGGCGCGCGCATGTGGGGCGGTGCTTTCTCCGCGTGGATAACCGTTCAGTTCGCATGGCCTGAGCCTGTATGCAACCTTGTAGCCTATTCGCTGCTCTTCCTGGGCATCGCTGTGGTTCTCAACATTGCCGGTTCGCTGCTGTCCCGACTGCTGAAGGCCATCAGCCTCGGCTGGGCGAACAGACTGCTCGGAGCGGTGTCCGGCGCAGCCAAATGGGCGGTCATCGTGCTGGTGGTCATCTTCCTAGTGGGGCAGGCGGACGCGCAATGGCACCTGCTGCCCCCGTCCCTGCACGAGAGTTCCCTGCTGTATGATCCGGCTCTATCGATTGCCAACAGCCTTCTGACCTCCTTATGATGCTTGCCTCGATAAGACATCCGCAACGCCAATGGCGAGCGCATAAACAGCAGCCTCAAGGCAAGCTGCGGAATGTGAATAACATCCTGACGGCGACCGTGTTTGTCATCGGGGTAAGCATTGTCACCTATCTTGCTGTCACGGGCAAAGCGACAGCAACGGAGATTGTGTTTCGCGGGATGCAGTTCATACTGATGATTGTGTTGCTACAGGCTCCTTCGGTACTTCGTCTGCGCTACCGTATAGAGGTGCCCCCGTTGCTATCCGCCGTGGTACTGCTGTTTGCCTTCACCGCATTGGTTTTAGGTGACGGGATGGATTTTTACGGCCGTTTTACATGGTGGGACAAGCTGCTTCACGCCGAGTCGGGAGTACTGCTGTCGATGGTGGCAATGTGGCTGATACACGTCATTATGGCGGAAAACGACAAGTATATCTATTTCAACAAGTATTTCCTCGTTCTATTCCTGATTATGTTCTCGTTGGGTATGGGCGCATTGTGGGAGATACTTGAATACACATACGACAGCATAGCGGGTACCAATTCGCAGCAGTTTATGGAATCCACCACTTCGTCCATCATTCTGCCCGATGACACAGCCCTTAGCGGGCATGCGGCGTTGTGCGACACGATGACCGATCTGATTCTTGACCTTGCCGGTGCCACGCTGGTGGCGGTGTACGGGTTGATTAATCATGACAAAATAGTAGAGCGTTACTACCTGCTGGTAGAACAGCGCAAGCAACAATTACAAGCAGTATGAAAGATAATTTTGGATTTGTACGCGTGGCGGCGGCGGTGCCGATGATGCGCGTGGCAGACTGCTCCTACAACGTGGAGCAGGTCAAACAACAGATAACGGAAGCCGTAGAGGAAGGCGTGGAAATCATCTGCTTCCCCGAACTGACCCTGACAGGTTACACCTGCGGCGACCTATTCTTCACCCAACGCCTGCAGCAGAACACCCTGAAAGGACTGGAGGCTGTCTGCGATTTCACTCGCGAGAAACCGGTTATCGTCCTCGTGGGTGCGCCGCTGAAGGTGGACAACAACCTCTACAACTGCGCTTTCGTCATGACTGACGGCGATGTGGTCGGCGTGGTCCCCAAGATCAACCTCCCCAACACGGGCGAGTTCTATGAGAAGCGCTGGTTCACTTCCGGACGGGCGGCCATGCAGCATTCGGCGGAAGGTCTGATACCCCGCATCCCCACCATCGAACTATGGTGCGGCGACGTGCCTTTCGGACCCGACCTGCTGTTCATGACGCGCAACTGCTGCTTCGGCATCGAGATATGCGAGGACCTGTGGTCCCCCCTGCCCCCGTCCACCCAGCTGGCCATTCAAGGGGCTGAACTGGTATTCAACCTCTCGTCCAGCAACTGCATAACGGGCAAGCACGCCTTCCGCCGCCAGATGATCACGCAGCAGTCCGCCCGCGTGCATTGCGGGTACGTCTATACATCCTCCGGCGTGGGCGAATCGTCATCGGACATCGTCTTCTCCGGCTCCACCTACATCGCCGAGAACGGCGAACTGCTCACCGAGGGCGACCGCTTCCGTCACGACTCATCGATGGTCATTCAGGAGATTGACGTGGAGCGCCTGCGCATCGACCGCCAGCGCAACACCAACTTCACCAAGGACCAGCACGGACGTTTCCGCAAGGTGAACGTAGCCCCCATCGAGCGTGAGGACGGATTCACCGAACCCGTTCACCGTCATTTTGCGCGCAGTCCGTTCCTTCCCTCGCCTGAGGACAGCGACGCTTTCTCGGCGGACGCATTCTCCATCCAGTGCAACGGTCTGGCTCACCGCTGGGAACACACGCAAGCCGGGTCACTCGTCATCGGCATCAGCGGCGGACTGGACTCGACGCTGGCCCTGCTGGTCGCCGTCCAGACAGCCGACTTGCTTGGCTATGACCGCCAGCGCATCATCGGTGTCACCATGCCCGGATTCGGAACCAGCGACCGCACATACAACAACGCCGTGCGCCTGATGGAACTGCTCGGCGTGACGCAGATGGAGATTCCCATCCGCGACAGCGTGACGCAGCACCTGCAGGACATCGGACACAACGGCGAACAGGACATCACCTACGAGAACGCCCAAGCGCGTATCCGCACGCTCATCCTGATGGACTTGGCGAACCAGCGCAACGGACTGGTCCTCGGCACGGGCGACATGAGCGAGATGGCACTGGGATGGATGACCTACGCGGGTGACCAGATTTCGATGTACGGCATCAACGCGGGCATACCCAAGACGATGGTGCAGTACCAGATTCGCTACGCAGCCAACTACTGGTACAGCGACGAGATAACCGCCATCCTGACGGACATCATCCAGACACCCATATCGCCGGAACTCCTGCCCACAGACGACAACGGAGAGATAGCCCAATTCACGGAGGACAAGGTGGGTCCCTACGAGCTGCACGACTTCTTCATGTACCATTTCCTGCGCTACGGCTTCACGGCGGAGAAAGTGGCATATATGGCTTCCCTTGCCTTTGAGGACACCTATTCGGAGGAGGAGATCCGTCACTGGATAGAGGTGTTCCGCCACCGTTTCTACACGCAGCAGTTCAAACGCTCCTGCCAGCCTGACGGACCGAAAGTGATTGGCATCAGCCTCTCCCCGCGCGGTGACTGGCGTATGCCGAGCGACGTGAACGAAATGGAATAAACGATGCTCCGCCCCCGGATTCTTCTCTTACTGCTGCTACTGCCGTTGGTTGCCGCGGCGCAGATACTGACCCCTGTCCACTGGTCGGGTGTCAAGGTGTCCGACGATGCCGTGCAGGTGACCGCCGCAATGGACTCGTCGTGGCACATGACGCTCATCAGCATTGGCGACTCGATGGTGGGGGATGACTACTACGAGACCCACTCGTTCACTATCCGGGCGAATGACACCATCCGCTACGTGGCTTGCAACGACTTCCAGTGCCTTTCGCCCGAAGTGTATGTCTGGACGGACACGGCAACGGACACCGCCGTCGCCCCTCCTGGCGGCTCATCCGCAGACTCGCGGTCATTGTGGACCATCTTCCTCTTGGGACTGCTGGGCGGTCTGCTTGCCATCTTCACCCCTTGCGTATGGCCGGTCATTCCGATGACCGTCTCCTTCTTCCTGCGCCGCGACAACGGCAGAAGGGGCAGACAGGATGCCATTCTCTACGGTACTGCGATCGTGTTTATCTATGTCGGTGTCGGATTGCTGGTAACGACCCTGTTCGGCGCATCCGCCCTGAACAAGCTCTCCACCTCCGCCGCACTCAACCTCTTCTTCTTCGCGCTGCTGGTGGTCTTCTCGCTCTCTTTCTTCGGACTGTTCGAGATTCAGTTGCCCGCCTCGTGGGCAACCGCCATTGACAACCGCTCGCGCAGCATGAGCGGCAGAGGCATGCGCTTCGGCAGCCTGATGCTGATGGCTTTCACGCTGGTCATAGTATCCTTCTCCTGCACGGGACCGATTATCGGCACACTGCTGGTGGAGGCAGCCTCGATGAACCTGCTGGCTCCCACAGTCGGGATGCTCGGGTTCGCCCTTGCGCTGGCACTGCCTTTCTCGCTGCTGGCCCTCTTCCCCGATGCCATGCAGCGGCTGCCCAGATCCGGCGAGTGGATGGAGTCGCTGAAAGTGACGCTCGCCTTTCTGGAACTGGCCCTGTCGCTCAAGTTCCTCTCCGTGGCGGACACCGCCTACGGGTGGGGCATACTGCCCCGGTGGCTGTTCTTCGTGCTGTGGGTGCTGTGCTTCGGCGGAATGGCGGTGTATCATATTGCCGGTATCATCCGTCTGCTGCGGACAGCAGACCGCCCTGCGGTGCGTCTGACGCTCAAGTCGCTCATTGCCGTTTCGTCCCTGGCATTCGCGCTGTATCTTCTTCCCGCCGTCTGGGGCGCGTCCGACGCGAAGGCGGTGGCGGCTTTCGCCCCGCCGGCGGAGATTCCCTACAAGGACATCTATCACGACTACAACGAGGGACTGGCATACGCCCGTCAGAAGAACAAAACCGTTCTGCTGTATTTCACGGGATACGGTTGCGTCAATTGCCGCAAGATGGAGCAGTACGTGATGGCGGACGCCCGCGTGCAGGAAGCCTTGCGGGACTTTGTGCTGGTCGAGCTCTTTGTGGACTCGCGGCAGGACGGGAACGCCAACGGCATACAGGACGGTGAGGAGTTCTCCCGTCTTCAGCGCGAACTGTTCCGCTCCAACGCCCAGCCGCTGTATATCCGCCTCTCTTCCGACGGCACGCCACAGGGCAGTCCCCAAGCCTTCACCACCTCCCCCGACACCTTCCTCCGCTGGCTGAGGTGACAGGCTCCCCGCACAGGCGGGAAAGGTGTCAATGCCTGCTTTTCAACAGGCGAATTCCATACGTCAAAGAACACTTGCAGTTTGTGTACGGTTGGTCTCTATCGCGGACACTATCCTCGTACACGTACCAAAACTGCGTTTTAGTAGAGAGTACTCGGATGTGCTCCGCTCTTCCCAAAAATTAAAATTTTCGGGAACCCTGACACATTGTAGCGCAATGTTGCGGCAACCGGCCTGCACCGGTATGAACAGACAGAACAAAAAAGAAAACATCCGCAAGCAAGATGTCTCTTCCTCCTGCGCAGCCCTGTGCACACGGGCAGCGCAAGTGTCTGTCTGTCATATAAAAAGCATCTCCCGATGCCATCGCCAAGTATCAGCCCTCTGATCTCTTAGCGGCTGCAAATATACAACAAAAAGGGGCGTTTTGCAATAGCATCTTAAGAAAAGGAAACTCTTTTTTGGACGCACAGCAACAAACGGGTCAAAAAAAATGACACAATCTTAAGAATCGTACATTTTTTGCCCTGCAAACGTCCTTGCGGAAGCGGGTGAGAGCCGGGGAAACAAGCGGGTTTACGGCACGGGGTCATAGCCGCTGCCGCCCCACGGGTGGCAGCGCATGATACGCTTGATGCCAAGCCAGCCGCCACGCAGAACGCCGTACTTCATCACCGCCTCAATCATATACTGGCTGCACGTAGGCGTGAAGCGGCACGACGGCGGCGTAAGCGGGGATATGCATGCGCGGTAGAAATACACGGGCAGCAGAAACATCTTCTTTACCAACGTATGCCACGAAAAGGAGGATTTCATCGGTTGCGGGAGATTCAATCGGACAGGCCGTTGAGTTTGTCTATGGCTTTTGACACGGCACGGAAGACGACATTAAAGGGCTGCATGGTCTTGTCCATATAGTTGAACGCCAGCACATACGAGCCTTTCAGGCCGTGCTGTTGCAGCCGCCATGCCTCGCGAATGAGCCGGCGCAGACGGTTTCTGTCCACGGCGTGACGGAAAAGGGCTTTGGGCGCCCAGACCAGCACTTCCGTGTCACCGGGCGAAAGGGAGGAGGCGGCGTCCTTGCGGAGATACGTCACACGCAGCGGCCACACCACAAATTTGCGCCCTTCGGCATAGAAGGCATTGACGCGCATTTTTCCGCACAGGCGCCGCAACTTGGGAAATGTGTACCGTTCCGATGCCACGCGCCTATTGTTCACGATGGTTCTCAAGGTAGTAACGGATAGCCGATGTGATACCCGGGAACTCGGGAGTGGGAGCCTGGACATCCGGCTCAAGACCGTAAGCGCGCAATGCGGCAACGGTGTTCTGGCCGAATGCGGCAATGGCTATGTCGCCTGTCTTGAGGTCAGGAAAACTGTTGTGCAGGGCCGTCACGCCGGTGGATGTGAAGACGACAACCATCTTGTAGTCGAACGGCTCGTTCTTGTCCCATTCAGCCGGTACGGAGCGGTACATGATTGCCGGCTTGACAACAATCTTGTGCGCCGCCAGCATATTGATTACATCGTCGCTGTGGTTCTCCGACACCACCATCAGGTATTTCTCGTTGGGACGGCGGTTCATGGTCGGCAGCAGTTCCTCGAAACTGTTGTTCTCCGCATAAAAGACCTTGCGCTTGCGGTAGGGGATGTACCTCTGCAGGTATCCGGCGATGGACTCGCTCAGGCAGTAGAAGTGCATCGTGTCCGGCACATTGACACGCATCTCGGTGCAGAGACGGAAATACTGGTCAGCCGCCACACGGGTGTTGAGCAACACCGCCGAATAGTCAAGCGGATTGATATGCTGCTTGCGGAACTCCTTCACGTCCAGTCCGTCCAAACGGATGAGCTGGCGGAAATCAAAGGTCACGCCGAACTCCTCCTCCATATCCGCATAGCGGTTATGGTCGGTCAGCGGACGAGGTTGCGAAACCAGAATCTTATACTTTGTCTGTGCCATACGAGCGGGATTTATACAACAGCTGTTATATGTGAAGCAACGCGGTAAAGCATTGCCAACGGAACTATCTCAAGGGTCAGTATATAGAGAAAGATATAGAACAACATCCTGAAAGACCTTGCGTACGTAACCATCACCTTGCCTGTCAGCACAATCAGATAGAGGGAGATGACGGCAACGGCAACCCATCGGAAATCCACCTGCACCGGCATCCACGGAATCAGGCAGCACAAGACATAAAAGAGCAGACTTGCCAGCATCAGCAGCAGCACCGAATCCTCCTGTACCGCCTGCGTTTCGTGGCGGATGGAGAACACATAGCCAAGAAAGCGCGACAGGACATAACGCGACAGAAGCCACACGACCAACAGCAGGACAAGAAGCCCATAATGAAGCCACTGCAACGGACCGGTGACAGACAGGCACAGCCATAGAGAGAGAGCAAGCGTCCCCAGAAGAAAGAGATGGGAGAACACAAACGACGAGGGACGCGCATTGTCCGAATAGCGGCGGGATATCCTGGAAAAGACCACAGTCAGACAGTCGTTCAGGAAAGGAGGATACGAAACGCGCGTCACCACAGCGCAGACCAGCAGCGCAAGAAGCAGCCAAGCGAAACCTACCGACGAATAAAGGGATGCAATATGAGGATAGAAGCAATACATGTCAATCAGACAGCGGCATCTCTGCGTGTGGCTTTGTCCCACGGTTTGGCATTCCGCAAGGCGGGTATAACATCTTCGGCGTGCCGTACCACCGTGTACATCTCCCGATGGACGGGACGTATAAACTTCTCTTCCACCATACGGTCAATGGCGGCAAGCAGGAAATCGTAATATCCCTCCGTATTGAGAATCACCACCGGCTTGGCGTGAAGCCCCAGTTGCTTCCACGTGAGACATTCCAACAATTCCTCAAACGTGCCCATGCCTCCCGGAAGAGCCACCATTCCGTCCGACAGTCTGGCTATCTTCGCTTTCCTCTCGTGCATTGTGTTCACCACTATCGTGCGGGTGCTATCCGTATTGTTCCACCCCTCGTCCACCATAAACTGCGGGATGACACCGGTTATCTTGCCGTTCCCATCCAGAACTCCACTCGCCAGCCGGCCCATCAGGCCTATTCCGCCGTCCCCGTAAACAACCCCTATATGCTCCGCCGCAAGCAGCCGGCCCAGACGGTATGCCTCATCGTAATAGACCTGCCTGACCTGCGAGGACGAAGCGCAATAAACGGCGATATTCTTCATATTCGGATCTGGAATCGTAGTCAAACACACCAAAAAAGCGCGCAAAAGTACAAAAAATGTCACATATTTGTTTACTTTCAGAAAAAAAGTGTACTTTTGCCCGCTGTTTTTGCGAAAATACCCCGGTATGTCTTTGGAAATACGGAAAATAAGCACACGCGCGGAATTACGCCGTTTCATTGGTTTTGCCAACGAACTGTACGCTGACTGCCAGTATTACTGCCCGCCGCTCTTTCTGGACGAGTTGCGCACGTTTGACGAGAAAAAGAACCCCGCTTTGGAGGTGTGCGAGAAGCAACTATTTATGGCATACCGCGACGGGAAAGCCGTAGGACGCATAGCCGCAATCATCAACCACCGCGCCAACGAACACTGGAACTGCAAGAAAGTGCGGTTCGGATGGATGGATTTTGTGGACGACGAGGAGGTGAGCCGCGCGCTGCTGGACGCCGTCAGGGACTGGGGGAAGGAACGCGGGATGACCGCCATGAACGGTCCGGTAGGGTTCACCGACTGGGACCATCAGGGACTGCTCATTGAGGGATATGACTATCTGGCTCCGCTGGCATCGCTTTACAACTACGCATACTACGAGAAACACCTGGAAGACTACGGATTGCGCAAGGAGGCGGACTGGATTGAATACCGCATCACGCCGCCACAGGCCATGCCCGAGAAACTGGCACGCATCAGCGAGATAGTGAAGCAGCGCTACCACGTCCGCGTGGACAAAGTACATTCCGCCAAGGAGTTGCAGCAGAAATACGGTTCAACGTATATGGACATGCTGGACGCGGCGTATCAGAACCTGTACAATTTCCAGCCAATGACCCAACGGCAGAAAGACTACTACCGCGACATGTATTTCCCTATCCTCAACTTTGACTTTGTGACGGTCGTGGTCAATGAGAAAGACGAGATAGTGGGTGCGGGAGTGGGAATGCCGGACATATCCGAAGCAGTACGCAAGTGCGGCGGCAAGCTTTTCCCGTTCGGATGGTACCACATACTGAAAGCGCTTCGCGCCAAACAGATGGAGGTGTTTGATCTGCTGCTAATCGGCGTGCGTCCCGACTACCAGAACAAGGGAATCAACAGTGTGATTCTGGCCGACTGGGTGCCATACTTCATACAGTACGGAATCAAACATACCGAGACCACCGCGATGCTGGAAACCAACACGAAAGTGCTCAGCCAGTTGGAATTGTTCGACACCAAGCAGCACAAGCGCCGCCGCGCCTACGTCAAGGAGATATGACGCACCAGGACAACAGCTACAATCAGGCCTCGCGGCAACTGGGGCAGTACCTGTCAGAAAAAGGAATGCGCGCATCGATGGAGCGCCAGATCATCCTGCAGTTGTTCTGCTCGGGAAAGAAGCGGTGGACTGTTGCGGAACTGACAAAAGAGGCGGAAAAAGAGCATATTTGCCGGGCCACGGTCTATAACGCGATACGGGTACTGAGCGATGCGGAGATAATACGGGTCTGCACCCATGCCGGCATAAACCGGACCACGGAATACGAACTCAACGAGACCGGACAAAACCGCATCCGGATGATATGCACAAAATGCAACCGTCAGAATGAATTGAAAGACACAAGCATCGCCCGAATGGTGGGCGAGAAAAAATACAGCAACTTTGTTATGAGCCGCTTTGAGTTGGTAGTGTACGGCGAATGCAAAGTGTGCAGAAAAAAGAGAACCGCGAAATAAATGGAACAACAACTTATATATTCAGCCAACACGCTTTACTGGATTATCTTTATCGGCATCGCCGTGGCGAGTTGGATTGTGTCGGCATCACTGGAGCGCAAGTTCAAGAAATACTCCCGCGTGCCGTTGGCGCTTACCGGCAAGGAGGTAGCGGAGAAAATGCTGCGCGACAACGGCATAACCGATGTACAGGTAACATGCACCAAGGGACACCTGACCGACCATTACAATCCAGCCGAGAAGACTGTCAATCTGTCGGAAAGCGTATATAACTCCGCTTCCGTGGCGGCAGCAGCGGTGGCTGCACACGAGTGCGGACACGCAATCCAGCACGATGTGGCGTACGCACCGCTCAAGATGCGCACGGCATTGGTTCCCGTGGTCAGTTTCGCCGGCAAATGGATGATGTGGGTTCTGCTGGCGGGCATGCTGCTGATTCACGTTGCCCCCGGAATAATGGGATTCGGTGTCGCCATGTTTGCACTAACCACCCTATTCTCCTTCATCACGCTGCCCGTTGAGATTGACGCCAGCCGTCGCGCCGTAGCATGGCTTGACGGAGCAGGCATAACTTCCGCTGAAACAACCCCGTTGGCAAAATCGGCACTGCGCAGCGCGGCATACACATACGTGGTAGCAGCCCTCGGCTCGCTTGCCAACCTGCTGTATTACATACTCATCCTGATGGGCAGCCGCCGCGACTGAACAACGAGAAATATGTAGTAATAACAAGACAATGGCCCTGTCGCTCAATTGAATAGAGTGTTGGATTCCGGTTCCAAAGGTTCCGGGTTTGAGACCCGGCAGGGTCACAACTAACGAACGACAAGCCGCTTTCAGAAGCGGCTTGTCGTTTTCTTGGAAGCTTATCGGCATTCAAGTCGTGATACTGCCGACTAACTTCGCAACATAGTTATTTTTGTAATTTGAAGATAAATCCAGCGTACAGCAATTGGTCTCCGTCAAGAGTGGCTTCGGTCTTGCATTTACCCAACTCGTCCTTCATATCTTCCACGTTCGTGTCTGTGAATGTGAAGGTGAGGTTGTTGCCCTTCAGCGTGTACGTTCCTCCCACCCACGCGTCTATGTCCGTACCGCCGTAAGACACCACCTCGTGGTATTTGAACGTATTACCGCTGAACTCAAAAAACATATAACCGTTTTCGTTCACCTGGTACACCCAAGTGCCACTGGCCAATACCGCCTTCTGTTCATTGGTCTGTTCCTGCTCCGACTTGCCGTTGCTTTTCTCACACCCGGTAAATGCCAATGCGCCGGCTACCAACGCAAGGGCAATAAAAAGATACTTTTTCATGATTTAATTGTCATTTATTTTGAATACTCCAAGAATATGCCGCAAAGATACAAAGTATTGGCAAGACACACAAGTCTGAGGCATTAATCTTTCGAACGGACTGATTTTGAGCGGTATAGCGATATCCCCATCGTTATTGACCGTTTCACCCAGACTACGCCGGAAGTTCGGTCATACTATACTGAGGTTTGCTTAATCACCCAATAATCACCCAATAACCACCCAATAATAGCCCAATAAAAACCCAATGCAATCAGCATAAAAGCGCGGAGAAGGAGGTGGCAAATTCGGGAACGCGGAAGAACAATCGCGGAAAAGCAAGGCACCACGCGCTATTCTATCAACTATCATTTCAGTGTTTTTCAGCATATATCATCTTATCCTTTTCCGTCGCGGGACGGAACAGACACCCGTTTTTGCAATCTCGACTTTGCAAAACGACCCGCAAGTGTGAATAGAATATCGCACTTTTCGATTTTCCGGCTCTTTTTTGGCATCAGATTTTTCCACGTCTGCGCTTCACCCTACTTTTGCGGCGTCGTTCAAGAGCGAAGGACATCCCATCCCGCGACCACGAACAGGATACAGTCATCCCCTCGCTCAATACCTAAAATCAATAACAAACCCATAACACCCATACAACTATGATGTACGAATCAATGCTCAACATGGTCGGCAACACCCCGATGCTGCGTCTCCTGCACATTGAGGAGGCACTCGGTCTCAAGAGCCGCGTCTATGCAAAACTCGAATCGTTCAACCCCGGCGGCAGCGTGAAAGACCGTATCGCGCTCAGCATGATTGAGGACGCCGAACAGCGCGGTGTACTCACCGAAGGCGGCACCATCATCGAACCCACCAGCGGCAACACCGGCATCGGCATAGCATGGATAGCACGCCTCAAAGGCTACCGCGCCATCATCGTCATGCCCGACAGCATGAGCAAGGAAAGACAAGACCTGATGAAGGCGCGCGGAGCCGAACTGGTCCTCACCCCGGGCAAGGAAGGTATGGCGGGCGCCGTCAAAAAAGCCAACGAACTCAAGGAAGCCACCCCGGGCGCCATTATCCTCCAGCAGTTCACCAACCCCGCCAACCCTGCCGCACACCAGCGCACAGCGGCTGAAATATGGCACGACACGCTCCGTCAGATTGACACCCTCGTCGCAGGCGTTGGAACAGGCGGAACCGTCAGCGGCACAGCCTATTACCTCCGCAAGCAGTTCAAGGCCAACATCCACGTAATAGCCGTTGAACCCGCATCATCCCCCATCCTCAATGGCGGACAGGCGGGACCGCACAAGATACAGGGAATAGGAGCCAACTTCATACCCGACAACTACAACGCCAACGAGATTGACGAGGTGGCTGATGTAACCAACGAAGACGCCAAGGCCGCCAGCCGCCTGCTCGCCGAAAAAGAGGGCGTACTCGCAGGTATCTCCTCCGGCGCGGCACTCCACGCTGCCATCGAATACGCACGCACGCACGACTACAGAACCATAGTCGTCATCCTTCCCGACACAGGCGAGAGATACCTCTCCACCGACCTGTTCATAGACTGACCGACACGCTGAATGCCCGCAAAAAAGCGCATTTGACAATCAACAGATTACCGGATATTTTACAACAAAATGCACGAAATATTTGGTGAGTGAAACAAATTGCAGTACTTTTGCGGCCGATTTCTGACAAATTGCAACAAGCAATGAACGCACAAATGGCAAACTTCTGGTGGTGGCGCACTCTCATCGAAAAAGGAGGGTCGCGTGCCGTTTGTCGCAATCTGTAAGCCGTTGCATTTTGAAAACATTCCAATCAGAACAGATGAACATCAGCCGTAGGATACCCTCCTGCGGCTGATATTTTTTCGCAATCATCCAAACCAACAATCCAACCACAAAACAACACATATCACAAACCCAAAAATCAACAACTATGAAAAACCAAACCGTCCCCTACAAGATTTATCTTGAAGAACAAGAAATGCCGACCCACTACTACAACGTACGCGCCGACATGAAACAGAAACCCGCCCCGCTGCTCAACCCGGGCACGCACCAGCCGATGACCGCCGCCGAGTTGGAAGGCGTGTTCTGCACCGAACTGGTCAAGCAGGAACTGGACAACGACACGGCTTACATCGCCATCCCCGATGAAATCCGCTCGTTCTACAAGATGTACCGCCCGTCGCCGCTCGTGCGCGCCTACGAACTGGAGCGCAAGATGCAGACCCCCGCACATATCTACTACAAGTTCGAGGGCAACAACACCAGCGGCAGCCACAAACTCAACTCCGCCATCGCGCAGGCATACTACGCCAAGAAGCAGGGACTGACCGGACTGACCACCGAAACGGGTGCCGGACAATGGGGAACCGCCCTCTCGATGGCCTGCGCCTATCTCGGGATGGACCTGAAAGTCTATATGGTGAAGGGCTCGTACCATCAGAAACCCTTCCGCCGTGAGGTGATGCGCACCTACGGGGCATCCGTAACGCCCTCACCGTCAGACACAACAGAAGTCGGCCGCCGCATCCTTGCCGCCCATCCCGACACCACAGGCAGTCTGGGCTGCGCTATTTCTGAGGCTG
>JAGCWE010000035.1 GCA_017962005.1 Paludibacteraceae bacterium
AAGGACGAAGCACGCCACGGTTCGGGCTTCCAAGGACTGTACAACCGCTACTTCAAGAAGTAACGTCAGGCAACCGACGCGGATATTTATTTTGAATCAGCAGGGGCATTTCAGGCAATCTGAGATGCCCCTGCTGTTCGTTATTGGCTGGTATAGGTAGTCCTTCGGTTAAATACGCTTAATATTTCGTATATCTATCGTATATCTATCGTATATCTAACGTATATCTAACGTATATCTAACGTGTATCTAACGTGTATCTATCGTATATCTATCGTGTATCTAACGTATATCTATCGTATGTTGTGGCTGACAAGACAGGAGTTTGGTGCGGAATCTGGTGGTGTGGATGGCGTTTCGGATGGTGCAGGGAGGGCAGGATGACAGTGTTCCGAAGCGGGAAATGTGCAAAGTGAAAGAAAAAGGCCAGAATTATTTGCACAATAAAAACAGATTCCCTACCTTTGCGCACTTATATGCGCGATTAAGAACCGTTTTCCGCATTTTTAGTAATGTTTCACATGTCAATCCGAAGCCTATGAAAAGACATTTTTCCCTCTTGCTTACGTTTGTTTTCTGCCTGCTGGCATCCGTGCAGGCGGCGGAGCCGGACTTCTTCACGGTAACCAACACACATACATCGCAGACGCTGACGGTTCGTCTCAAACGCGGAAGTTATGCTCCCGAGAATGTGACGCTCAATTTCCGTTTGATAGACGCAGCGAACAACGTTGGCGAGTGGCAGACCGTAACCTCGGTGTCCAATTCCTCCAACTGCGAGATAGGTGACATTCCCGCCGGTTCGCGAATGCAGTTCTACGGCAACAACTCCTCAAAGGGTTTTGCGCAATCGACGATGAAATACTGGACCATGTATTTTGACGGTTCGGGCACGGCTGTGCTGAGCGGCGAACTGATGTCGGTGTTCTCGGGTACGGAGACATCCATAGACCTCACCAAAACGCTGCCGTCGTATGCGTTCTACTATTTCTTCTACAACGTCAATGCCAAGAACACGCGCATAGTCAGCACCAAAGACCTGAAGTTGTCGGCGACCAATCTGGGGCAGTACTGCTACGGCTGGATGTTCGCATACTGCTCGAACATGACGGACGCTCCGCAGTTGCTTGCCACCACATTGGCGTCTAACTGCTATTACGGTATGTTCAGTTATTGTTCATCGCTGACCGATGCGCCGCAACTGCCCGCCACGACATTGGCGAGCAACTGCTACAATTATATGTTCAGTTACTGCACATCGCTGACCACCGCTCCGCAGCTGCCCGTGACGACACTGGCGGAAAGCTGCTACCAGTCGATGTTCATAGGCTGTACATCGCTTGTGAACGTGCAGCCGGAGCTGCCGAGCAACGACCTGCCGAAGCAATGCTACTATGAGATGTTCAGCGGCTGTACGGCTCTGACCACTGCGCCGGAGATAATGGCAGGGGAGGATGCAGTAGTCGGACAAGGGGCGTGCTACAATATGTTCACCAACTGTTCAACTCTGACTAAAGCCCCATCGGTGCTGCGGCCGAGGACGCTGAATGTGAACCAAGTGTATTACAATATGTTCCTCAACTGCACCAGTCTGCAGCGTGGTCCGGACGTATGGGCTACCACCATCGGTTCCGGAAAGACCGCGCTGTTCGGACTTTACCAGAAAGCCGAGAAACTGACGCATATACGGGTGCATTTCAAGGCTTGGGGCAGCATGTCGTTCTGCAACCAATGGAGCGTCGGTCTGCCTACCAAGGGTGCTTTCTACTGCCCGCCTGAACTGGAGCGCAACTTCACCAACTCGTCGTGGAACCATATCCCTTATTCGCCGGACTATCCCTGGACGGTGTTCAGTTACAACCTGACGTATATACCTGTTGAGGGCGAATGGCCGGATGGGCAAACCGACCACAGGCAATACACGTGGCAGACCGACACCAACTACGTGCAGGGCTGGATGCGCGAATTGGACGCAGCCGGGGCAAGCTACTGGCACGACCAGGCTTGCACAGAGTCCTTCCCCGAAGAGGAGATAATCGCCTTCCTTGCCACGCAGAAGGAAAGCAGTTCTGACATAACGAAGAACATCTACGTCAAACTCGGCGCAGTGGCGAAAGTGACCATCACGTTCGTGGATGATGACTACCACAACAACGCGACATTGGCAAGTGTATCGGTGGCGAAAGGCACGGTACCCGTCTATCCCAACGGCGAGCCGGCAGCCTATAGCATAGGGGACAAGATATACTACTTCATCGGCTGGACACCCGATATTGTGGCTGCCACAGAGAATGCGACCTACAAGGCGGTCTATTCCGATTCACCACGATACGAGTACGTGGGCTTCAAGCTGGAGGACGAGGACAAGAACGAGTTTGAATGCACACCCGTCACCAAGCCCGTAGTGCTGACCAACGATGCGACCTCCGTCACAGCCGAGGGCGCCGTGCTGAACGGACAAGTCATTTCCGACGGCGGACTGACGGTTACGGAGCGCGGTCTGTGCTGGGGTACGGCGGCGGATGCCCTTACCAACTGCACCGAAAAGGGTGAAGGTACAGGGGAGTTCAGTTGGACGCTGACCGGTCTCACCCCCTCCACAACCTACTATTTCCAAGCGTACGCCACCAACAGCATAGGTACGGCGCAAGGCGAGGTACGCAGTTTCACCACCGAGGCGAGTGCCGACCCGTCGGGATTCACATGCAACCACGAATGGGTGCAACTATGGGAAGGCGGTCCGAAGTGGGCGACCATGAACCTTGGCGCCTCCTCACCGGAAGACCCGGGTGACTACTATATGTGGGGTGGCACAACTGCCAATCCGGCATACTGCTCGTGGTCCTACTGCCCGTATCAAGGTTCCGATCAAAACAACTCCCCGTACACCAAGTACGGTGTGGCGGCAGACGGAAGAATCACTCTTGAGAAGGAGGATGACGCCGCTGCGCAGACATGGTGCAACGGATGGCGCATACCCACACGGGACGAAGTGCTTGAACTGCTGAACAAATGCACCGTCACCTACAACTACTCGAAAAGGGGCTATACCTTCACATCCAAAGAGAACCCGGCGCTTTCCATCTTTATGCCGACGGCGGGTTACAAGAAGGACGGCACGGAGTGGTATAAGGACGGCAGCAAATACGCGCGCTACCTTACCGCCACATCCACAGCCTCGACCGACTCCGACAGGGATTGCTATATACTATATTGGTACGTAAAAAATGTTTATACAGAAGATCACAAACCGGAGGCAAACACATTGTCTATCCGTTACTGGGGAATGTCCGTGCGTCCAGTCTGCGACTAATTTACTAACAAAGAGAAAGGAACAATACCATGAAAAACAGACTTTACATATTGCTTGTACTTCTCTTTGCGGGAGTCACACTGCTAACGGCGCAGAACAATGCGCGTCACCTTATATCCGCCAATCCGGTTGTCACGCCGAGCGAGGGTATCATAAAGACCGAGCAGGCACCGCTGCCCATACAGGGCTTGCGACCGATGCGGGCACCGCAGGAGGAGAACGACTTCAACACCGAAGGCACGGAGTTCTGGTTGACCTTCATGCAGAACTACGAATACAACGCCTACAGCGTGTACCTGAAGATGCAACTGGTGTTCTCGTCGCGTGAGGCGGCAAACATCACCGTGACCAACCCCAACACGGGCTGGAGCACCACTACGAGCGTGAAAGCCAACAGCGTGACCATCATCACCGTACCGACCTCGCAGTGCTACAACTACGGCTCTGACCAGACGCTGAACACGGGTCTGTGCATACAGGCGACCGCTCCCATATCGGTGTATGGCGCGAACTTCGGCGATTATACGTTTGATGCGACGAATGTGGTGCCGACCGCTTCATTGGGTACGGACTACATCATTCAGGCGTACCGCACGCAGCGTGAGGGAACAACCGAGTTCGCCGTTGTTGCCACGGAAGACAACACGACCGTGACGATGGCACTGGCTTGCCCCACGCTGAACAAGAAGAAAGGCACATACACCATCCGTTTGAACAAGGGACAGGTGTATCAGGCTGTCGCCGAGCCGGAAAAGGGCAGTCTGGCGGGAACAGCCATCAAGGCGGACAAGAAAGTGGCGGTGTTCAACGGCGACATCGACCTTTACATCCCCGACAACAAGGGCTATTCCGACCATATCGTGGAGCAGGCTATGCCCGTGCAGACATGGGGTAAGAAGTTCGTTGTGACCAAAAGTCAGGGACAGACGGCGGACTATGTGATGTTCACCGCACTGGCGGAAGGCACGAAGATTATGAAAGGCGGTTCGGTCGTTGCCACCATCGGCACGTGCGAGAGCTACATGTACCGTATGACCGAGGCGGCGGCATACTTCGAGACCTCGGAACCTTGCGCCTGCTACATCTACCAGAGCAGCCGCACGAGCAACTCGTCGCAGATAGGCGACCCCGCGATGATATGGGTCACTCCGCAGGAGCAGGGAATCAAGCAGATAACCTTCGCCACGTTCAAGACCTCGGTCATCCGTTACCACTATATGAACATCGTTGTCCCCACTTCGGCTGCGGGCAGCATGCGGTTCAACGGGTCGGTTCTCTCCGGCTTCAAGACCGTGCCGGGCAATGCCGAGTACTCCTATCTGACGAAGAAGATTGACCACGGGACCCATACGCTTTCCAATTCCGACGCAGAGTTCACGGCGCACGTCTATGGCTTCGGCGTGGACGAGAGTTACGCCTACTGCGTTGGCGGCTACCTGCGCAAGATAAACGATGCGGACATAGACGAGATTATCAACCAGATATCTGATGAGCAGACGTTCGACATCTGCGAAGGGCAGAGCGTCACCATCAACGGCAAGCAGTACAGCGAGAACACCACGTTCACAGAACAGGTTGGCGATATGCTGAAGAAATACACCGTGGTGGTTCATTCGTCTTTCTATCAGGAAGAATCAGACGTGTTCAAGCAGGGTACGACCTACACGTGGAAAGGACACGGCAAGACGTTTACGCTCCCGGGTACGTACCGAGACGAGCATGTGTCGGTGTATGGCTGCGACAGTATATACAAACTTGTGCTCAAGTACGACAATGTTATCGAAACGAAAGACACTGTCTGCGCGCAAGCGTTCTACAAGTTCAGAGGCGAGTCCTTCGCCCTGCCGCAGGACGGACCGTTCCCGCAGGACTACACCGTAGTAAAGACCGAAGGCGACTGGGAGTACCACTGCAAGCTGCGCATCCTGCCGCAGGCGGAGTACTTCACTGACAGTTATGTGCTGGAGCCGGAGGAAGTGTATGACTACCACGGTGTGACCGTCAGCAAGGCGGGCACGTATACGGTCAACCTGGAGAACCGCTTCGGCTGCGACAGTATAGTAACGCTCACCGTCACGCAGCCCATCAGCAGCCGTGCCTACTACACCATCTGCGAAGGCGACAGCTACGAGTGGCGCGACGGGACATACACCCAAGCAGGCATATACGACTTCACAGCCCCCGACGGCAAAGTGCACCAATTGGTACTGACCGTGGAGCAACCGTACAACAACGTGATTAACGCCACCGTCTGCGAAGGCGAAGTCTATGAACTGAACAATTTCCATGAGTCCGCAGCGGGTACTTATTACCAGCATCTGCGCAGTGTCAACGGCTGCGACAGCACTGTAACCCTGAATCTTGACATCTGCCAGCCGCAGAACCAGACCATTGAGGATGTCATCTGCACCGGTACGACTTATACGAAGTACGATTTCAACGAATCAGCCCCCGGCACGTACGTGCGTGCGCTGCGCAACCGCTTTGGCTGCGACAGCACCGTGACACTCATCCTGACAGAGGCGCAGTCCTACCTCTTTGAGGAGAACATCAAACTGGTGGACGACGAGACTCGCGAGTGGCACGGAAAGACGCTCAGTCAGAAAGGCACATACACCGCCCCATACACCACTCAGGCGGGTTGCGACAGTATCTATATAGCCCACGTGAGGAAGGTGGTAGGACTGGAAGAGGAGGTCTATGACACCCTCTGCTCCGCCACCACCTATACCTATCGGGGACACACGTTCACTATTAAACCCGAGCCGGATAAGTATCCCTACGACTACGTGATGGAGGTGCGCGACAAGTACGAATGCAAACGCTACCGTATGATTCTCACCATTATGGGCGCAAGCACAACGAATGATTCGTATGTCCTTAAGCCACACGAGACCATTACTTTCGGCACACAGACCATCACGGAGGAAGGAACATATACCGAAAAGTTCACTTCCCGTTTCGGCTGCGACAGCACGGTCATACTCACCGTCACGCAGCCCGTGCTTGACCTTAAATACGATACTGTGGACATTTGCGCCGGTGATGCACACACCTTCGCGGGTGAGGAAATCAGCCGTCCGGGTACGTACATTGACTCTGCTAAGGTGGAGGGTAAGAAGGGATTCAATGTTACCCAGTTGCTGCTCCGCGTGCATCCTGTATATGAGTTTGTGCTGAACGAGACCATCCAGAGCGGACAGACCTACAAGGACGAACATTTCAACGAGAGCACAACTGGAGTTCACCGCAAGGAATACCAGTCGGTATGGGGCTGCGACAGCACATATATCCTTAACCTTACCGTCTGCGAGCCGCTGACCGTTGAGATAACCGCCACCATCAGCGAGGGCGAGGTCTATAACCTCAACGGCTTCGTCGCATACGAGAAGGGCGACTACACGCGCACAGACCTCACCGCAGGCGGCTGCGACAGCACCACCATATTGCATCTGGATGTCCTTCCGCCGGTAGAGCCGGAGTATGAGAACGGCTTCATCTGCGAGGGCGGGATGTATGAATGGCAGGGGGACACCTACGACCAAGCCGGCACCTATTCGAAGCCTTACACGCGTCCCGACGGACGCGAGGGACTGCGCGTGCTGAACCTGAAGGAAGTGCCTGTATATAACAATGTCATTTATGCCACCATCTGCGCCGGAGACGCCTATACGGACTACAACTTCAACTGCTCCACGCCGGACACCTACACCCAGACCCTCACGAGTATCGGCGGCTGCGACAGCACCGTGACACTTGTGCTGACGGTGAAGGAGTCTTACAGTTTTGACAGATACGAATCCATCTGTGCGGGCGATACCTACTCCGGATACGGCATCACCGCCGAGACCGAAGGCGACTACATCCGCCGCTACGAGACAATTGACGGCTGCGACAGCGTTTACAATATCCACGTAAGCGTCAAGGAACCCACTGACTCGGTTGTGAAAGTGGTTATCAACTACGGAGGGAGCTACACGTGGGACGGCGTGACATACAAAGAGAGCACCTATCTGACCAAGACGCTGACGAATGCGGCAGGATGCGACAGCACGGTGGTGTTCAATCTGGTTGTGAACGACGTTATCACAAAGACCTTCCAAGAATCGTTCTGCGAGGGTGACAGCGTGAAGATCTTCGATGACGAGACCGTCATAAAGGAAGAGGGTATCTACCAGCGGACATACAAGGCGGCTTCGGGTGCGGACAGCATAGCGGCTTACAATGTGGAGGTCCGCCGCCGCACGTATGAGAACACCGTCAAGACCATCAACGCGGGCGAGACCTTCCCGTGGCACGGCAAAGAGTACGGCAAGCCTGTTACGGTGCGCGACACCATCGAGAACGCGGAGGGCTGCGACAGCGTATACACGCTCGAACTGACAGTTCTCGGACAACTCACATACACGGTGCGCTTCGTGAATGATGGCAACGAATTGCAGAAAAGCGAACTGGATGCGGGCGAGACACCTGTTTACAACGGTGAAACCCCTGAACGAGGGAGAGAGTACGATGAACTGGAGAACTACCATGTGTTCACCTTCACCGGTTGGGCGGACGAGAACCAAACCTATACTATGGGAACTACACTTCCCCAAGTTACGGGCGATGTAACTTATACGGCGCAGTACGAAAAGAAGTTGCATATCATCCTTCAGGAACAAAGAGACGATGACTATTACACCCGTTTCTCCAATATGTACAGCGGCGAGCGCGCTACGACCGCCACACTGAACCGTCAGTTCAGCCAGGGACTATGGGCAACATTGTGCCTGCCGTTCAATGTATCTGCGGCACTTATGACATCGCTCGGGTTAATGAACCGCGTTTATGAGTTCAAATACACCAAGGGAGATAATATAGAAGGCTTGACACTCTATTTCTCGCAAGCGAAGAAAATGGATGCCGGCAAGGGGTATATAGTGAATGCGAACAAGACTTTGTCAGTCAAGGAATCGTTCGTGTTCCAGAGCGTGATAATCAACACCGATGCTGATATTCAGTCCGGCTTTGATATTGCCAATCTGGAGGGCTCCAACTCACAAGGAAACATATATCTTGTAGGTACGCTCCGCACCGGTGTACTCAAGGCTGAGGAGGACAACGGAAGCTACTACTTCGGATTGAGCAAGAACAAGATTTTTGCCGCCAATCAGAACGGTACAAATATCCGCGCCTACAGGGGTCTCTTCCGTGGTACGGAGAATATTCAAGCGGTACGCGTTCGTATCGTGGCGGAAAGCGAAGAAGGTGAGATTGTAAGCGAGTTGGAGGTTGTGAACGGCAATGCAGAGGAAGCATCCGAAACAAGGAAGTTCGTCCATGACGGCATCCTCTATATACGCTGCAACGGTATTCTGTATGACGCGCAAGGACAACGGATTGAGGTAACAGAACCATAACCCACCGCGATTATGCCGCAGCGGAGTTCATCCGCCACAAGCCAATAATCTGGAAAAGCGGGCTGTCTTCAATATGAGGGCAGCCCGCTTTGCTTTTTCTCCGGGCTGACGCGCGGAGAAGGTTACGAAATGAGTGTGATTCAGATTGTAAGAGTTGCTTTATCTATCGTATATCTATCGTATATCTAACGTATATCTATCGTATATCTAACGTGTATCTAACGTATATCTATCGTGTATGTATCGAAGATGTCAGCAGACATATATGGTGCTGCTGTGGTGTCCGACAAGGATTCTGTGCGTGTTTTGAAAGGATTTTGCGCGTGCTTGGAAAGGATTATGCACGTGTTCAGCAAGAGTGCGTCACACGTCCGGCAGGAATCCTGAAAAAAATCAATAGACGATGTCAAAAAAATGAAAGTACGCTTTGAAAAGAGCGAAACAAGCCGTATCTTTGCGCGTTTTCCGCGGGATATGGAATCCTGTTCTATCAAACCTCCCAAAACAAGGTTGCGACTGACAGAGGATCGCCGTAATAAAGAGGACGGGACAGGGTGATAAGGTCATGACACACCTTCAAGCAGTAGCGGAACATGAATACATGATTGTTGCGAAACTCGAATAATACTTAATATAAAAAAGACAGCAGTATGGGCTTATTCTCATTCACACAGGAACTCGCCATAGACCTCGGCACGGCGAACACGATAATCATGATGAACGACAAGGTGATGGTGGACGAACCATCGGTGGTCGCCATCAACACCTCGAACAACCAGATGGTTGCCGTAGGCCGGAAGGCACAGCAGATGATAGGCAAGGGCGGCACGATGATCAAGACCACCCGTCCGTTGCGTGACGGCGTAATCGCGGACTTCTACGCCTGCGAAATGATGATACGCGGTCTGATTCAAATGATACCCGAAAAAAGCAAGCTGTTCACACCGAGCATCCGCTTGGTAATCTGCATCCCCTCGGGTTCGACGGAAGTGGAGATACGTGCCGTGCGCGACAGCAGCGAACATGCGGGCGGCAGAGACGTATATATGATATTCGAGCCGATGGCCGCAGCACTGGGTATGGGTATTGACGTGGAGGCTCCGGAAGGATGCATGGTGGTGGATATAGGCGGCGGTACGACGGAGATTGCGGTTATCTCGTTGGGCGGCATCGTGACCAACAAGTCCATCAAGACAGCAGGCGACGAGTTCAACAGCGACATCATCGAGTACATGGGCCGTATGCACAATCTGAAGATAGACGAGCCGACAGCAGAGCGCATCAAGATAGCAGTGGGTTCGGCCTTGCCCGAACTGGACGAGCCTCTGAACGACTATGAGGTAATCGGTCCGAACAAAGTGACCGCCCTTCCGCTGATCGTGCCGGTAAGCTATCAGGAGATAGCGCACTGCCTTGACAAGAGTATCATCAAGATAGAAGGCGCCGTGCTTCAGGCACTGGACAACACGCCTCCCGAACTGTATGCGGATATCGTGAAACGCGGCATCTTCCTGACCGGCGGCGGCGCACTGCTTCACGGCCTCGCCAAGCGTCTGACGGACAAGACGACCATCCAATTCCACGTGGCGGAGGATCCGTTGCACGCCGTATCGCGCGGCACAGCCATCGCGCTGAAGAACGTAAAGAACTTCGCCTTCCTTATGCGATAAAGCGGTATGCACAACCTGCTGCGGCTGATACAGAAATATGGCAACTTCCTGCTTTTCTTGGTAATGGAAGTTGCCGCTTTCTTATGGATGGCCTCGGAGCAGAAACTGCAGCAGTCCACCTTCCTTTCGGCATCCAATACGCTGACCGCGTCCTTCAACCTGATGCTGACGAACACGGACGAATACTTCCATCTTCGCGAGGAGAACGCCGTTCTTGCAGAAGAGAACGCGCGTCTGCGTGGTCAGGTGAACCATCTGCAGGGAATGGTGGAGGATTCGGTGGAAAGGGACAGCGCGTATGTCTATTCGCACCTTCGCTGGAGTTACCAGCCCGCCCGAGTGGTGGACGTGGCGACCAACAGCCAGCACAACTACCTCGTCCTGAACAAGGGCGCACGTGACAACGTGCACGAAGGGCAAGGCGTGCTGTCACACGACGGCGTGGTGGGAATCGTGTCGGCGGTGAACAAGCATTTCGCGCAGGTGATACCCGTCATCCATCCGAAGATGCGCCTGTCGTGCCGCATCCGCCGGAACGGGCAGATGGGTTTCCTTGTGTGGACAGGACCTTCGCCGCGTCATGCCAATCTAACAGATATAGGGCGTCATATCCCTGTCGAGGAGGGCGACACAATAGAAACAAACGGTCTGACAGGACTGTTCCCTGAAGGCCTCCCCATCGGCGTAGTTGACCGCATTGAACTGCCCGACGGCGATACATACTACAACCTGCGCGTGCTGCTGGCGACCGACTTCAAGAGCCTGCGCTACGTGCAGATAGTCCATAACCCCCTTGCCGCCGAGCAAGACAGTATGCGCCTGAAACAATGAAATGGTTCCGCATCATAGTCGCCGCGCTGTTTCTGCTGTTCTTGCAGACAACCGTGTTCAACAACCTGCACGTGCTGGGCTTCTGCCATCCGTTCGTGTATGTGCTGTTCCTCATCTGTCTGCCTGTCATGCCCCGTTGGGCGGAGCAGACAATAGGACTGGCGATGGGTTTTGTGATGGACTGCATCTGTTCGTCTCCGGGCATTCATACGGCGGCGTGCGTGTTCGTGTCGTGGCTCAAGCCGCTGATGCTGGCGCGCATGGTGCAGGAGTCGGAACGCATAGTGGGACCGATAGTCCCGCAAAGCGCCGGCACCCAGCCGTTCATCCGCCTGGTGGTTCTTCTGACCCTGTTTCACCACTTGATTGTGTTCGCGCTTGACGCGTGGAGCTGGAGTCTGTGGTACTGGGTACTGCTGGAGGTGACCGTCAGTTCGGCGATTACTATCGGTGGCGGTTTTGTATATGGATTTCTGATTCACAGGTCATGATAAACCCGCAGTACTATAAGCGCGGCTATGTGCTGGGCGGCATGGTAGTCGCCGTGGCACTGATTTTTCTGGGTCGTCTGCTGTACCTGCAGGTGATTGACTCCTCAACCAAGGACAAGGCGGACGGCAACGCGCTTGTGAGGCAGACCATCTATCCTTCCCGCGGGCTGATATACGACCGCAACGACAGTCTGATAGTCTTCAACCAGCCGGTCTATGACGTGATGATTATCGTGCGGGAGATGCGCAAAGGCTTCGACACGCTCAGTTTCTGCTCGGCGATGCAAATCAGCCGCGAGCAGTTCGAGACGCGTATGTCGGAGATGTGTGACCGTAACCGCAACCGCGGGTATTCGCCTTACGTCCCCCAACTGTTCTGGGGCATGCTTTCCAAAGAGGATGTCGCCGCTGTGCAGGAGCAACTGTTCCATTTCGCAGGGGTGTCGGTCCGCAAGCGTACCCTGCGTGACTATGTGTATCCGTCCGCGGCGCATATAGTGGGCAGCGTGGGCGAAGTGAACAGGAAGGATCTGGAAGATGACTCCTACTACTCCATAGGCGACTATTCGGGCAGGGACGGCATAGAGCGTCAGTACGAGGTGCTGCTGCGCGGAAAGAAAGGCGTGGAAGTGCTGATGCGTGACTCCAAGGGACGCATACAGGGCAGTTACCATAACGGGGAACTGGACTATTCGCCCGAATCGGGTACGGACCTGCAACTGACCATTGACATACGGCTCCAACAGATGGCGGAAGACCTGCTGCAAGGCAAGATGGGCAGTGCTGTGGCGATTGAACCTAAGACGGGCGAGGTGCTGGCGATGGTGTCCGTCCCGTCGTGGGATCCGCACAGTCTGGTGGGCAGGCAGCGGTCGAAGAACTATGCCGCCCTGCTGAGCGACCCGCACAAGCCGCTGATGAACCGCGCAGTGCAGGCGCAATACCCTCCCGGTTCGACATTCAAACTGATACAGGCTCTTGTCGGCCTGCAGACGGGCGCTATCACGCCGAATACACTGTATGCGTGCAACGGCCCGGGCTCAACGCCTATCAAATGCACTCACCATCACGGCTCGCCCGTATCGTTGGAAGCGGGTATTGAGCAGTCGTGCAACCCGTATTTCTGGCAGGCTTACAAAGACATCCTTGAGCAACACGGCTACGGAAAGAACAACGCCGTTTTTCGCCGCACATACGACCATTGGCGAGACCTTGTGGTCAGTTTCGGTTTTGCGGGGCGTTTTGACTGCGATATATCCAACCAAGCCACAGGCAGCATTCCGAGAGCAAAGACTTTCTCACGTATCTACGGCGAGAGCGGATGGCGCGCCATCACCATCCGTTCGCTGAGCATCGGGCAAGGAGAGATACTGGTGACGCCCTTGCAACTCGCCAACGAGGCAGCCTGCATAGCCAACGGCGGCTACTATATGACCCCGCACCTGGTACGTCCGCTGCCTTCGATGCCCGCCATCGAACGACATCAGACGGGGGTTGATAAGAAGCATTTCGAGGTGGTTCAGCGCGGTATGGCCCGCGTGATGACCAACGGAACAGGCCGATGGTACAACATCCCCGACCTGCAGATGTGCGGCAAGACAGGCACCGTGCAAAACCCCCACGGGAAAGACCACGCCATCTTCATCGGTTTCGCCCCGTTAGACGACCCGAAGATAGCGGTGGCAGTAGTGGTGGAGAACGCGGGATTCGGCGCCACATGGGCCTGTCCGGTGGCAACAATGATGATGGAGAAATACCTGACGGACTCCGTTTCCAATCCCGCCCTCTATGATAGAATCCATTCAGCCCACTTTATCAATACAACAGCGCAATGATAGCAACATCCGTCAATAGCCGTAACTCTATCTGGAAAGGAGTGGATTGGGTGACCATCCTGATTTATCTGGGGCTTGCCCTGTTCGGCTGGGTGAATATCTATGGCGCGTGCTACACGTTCGAGCAGACTTCGATGTTCTCCTTCACCAATGTAGCGGGCAAGCAGTTTGTATGGATAATGTCCGCACTTGTGATGGGGCTGATTGTACTGCTTATCGACGAGCGACTGTACGACATACTGGGCTACTGGATGTACGCCATCGTCATTTGTATGCTCTTGATTACACCGTTTCTTGCCAATGACACGAAGGGTTCGCTGTCGTGGATAGACCTTGGTCCGATGAAATTGCAGCCCGCTGAGTTCGCCAAGTTCGTCACTGCCATTGCAGTTGCCAAATATATGAGCCGATACGGCTATTCGGTACGCTCATGGCGTGACCTGATTGTGCCGTTCTGCCTCATCGGACTGCCGATGGTCATCATTATGATTTGGCAGAAAGAGACTGGTTCAGCACTTGTCTTTGCGGCTTTCCTGCTGGTCTTCTACACGCAGGGTATGAACGGCAAGGTACTGCTATACGGTTTTCTGGCGATTGCGGCGGCGGTGGTCATCCTTAAGTTGCAGATTATTCCCGACGCGTGGATAGACAGTGTTCTCATGCCGCACCAACGGGCACGTATCGAGGTGGTACTTGGTATCCGCGAGGATCCGATGGGGTACGGCTACAACGTGGCGCAGTCGCTGATAGCCATCGGTTCGGGGCGCTTCGCGGGCAAGGGGTTCCTGCAAGGCACACAGACCAAGCTCAGTTTCGTACCGGAACAGCATACCGACTTCATCTTCTGCACAGTGGGCGAGGAATGGGGCTTCATCGGTACGTTTGCCGTAGTGGCTCTTTATGTGGCGCTCATCCTGCGCCTGCTCTACATCGCACAGCGGCAGCGTGATGTGTTCTCGCAGATATACGCCTACTCGGTGGCAAGCATCCTGTTCCTGCACTTCACCATCAATATCGGCATGGTCATCGGCCTACTGCCCGTCATCGGTATCCCGCTGCCGTTCTTCAGTTACGGCGGGTCGTCGTTCTGGGTGTTCACCCTGCTGCTTTTCATCCTGCTGCGAATGGACGGCGCACGGATAAATAAAATGCACTGATTGTTTCACCGTCCGCCGTTTTTACACTACTTTTGCGCGCTTAAAAAGAGACAGACTATGATTGACGCTATTCGTGACTTCTTCGGAGTTATCCATTGGGGCGATGCCTTTGCCGCATTTGTACTGCTAATCGCTATCATCGACCCCATCGGCAATATGCCTATCGTGGTGCAGCTGCAGGACAAAGGAGCGAAAATCCACCCGACGCGCGTTGCACTCTATTCCCTGCTTATCTTCCTTGTGTTCCTGCTGTTAGGCGACCTGATGCTGCTTATCTTCCAATTGGACATCCGCTACTTCGCCATAGCCGGCGGAGCGGTGATTATGCTGCTTGCGTTGGAGATGGTGTTGGACACCCAGATATTCAAGACGACTGACTTGGGCAACGAGAGCAGTGACATTATCCCTCTGGCGTTCCCAATGTATGCCGGCCCCGGGTCATTCACGGCTCTGCTGTCCATGCACGTGCAGTATAGTATCGCCTCCCTGCTGGTGACAGTTGTCCTCTGCGTTATCACTCTTTACATTGTGCTTCGCGGTACCAACTGGCTCACCCGGCATCTCGGTCCCGTAGCTCTGTATGTGGTACGCAAGTTCTTCGGCGTAATCGCGTTTGCCATCTCCATCCAGATTATCCTTACCAACGTCTTCTCGTGCCTGCACGGGGCTTGACATACGATATTATCCGTCATGTTGCACTGGCAGTAGGGATGGATGATGCAGGTGTGGTAACGGCGCAACGCTGGGACAGTGACGCTCTCTTTATGGACGAATGGGTCGCGCAGGGTCTGCACGGCAATATGAGTTACTTTGAGCGCAACCAAGCCAAGCGCTATGACATACGCGAGCTGGTGCCCGATGCCAAGACGGTAGTTGTCACACTGCTCACCTACGAGCATTCAGGACATGACTACCACCGCACGCTCAAAAGCCTGCTTTACCAGATGCGGCAGCGCATCCTGGAGGAATCGGATGCCGATGAAGGGGATGTGTTCTCCGCTGACCATCAGCACATCTTCTGCGACTCGGCACCTGTGCTGGAAAGGCGGATGGCGGTGGCTGCGGGGCTGGGATTCATCGGCAGGAACCACCAACTCATCCATCCGCGATTGGGCAGCCGCGTGCATATAGGTGAGCTGGTGCTGCAAGTGGAAGTGTCCGGTGTCCCTCAAAGACAGCCCGTTGCATCCGGTCAGGGTGGTTGCGGAGAGTGTCACAGATGCATAGACGCATGTCCCGGTCACGCGCTCGGAAGGGAAGAATGGGACGCGAGACGATGCGTAGCCTACGTGACACACAAATGTGAAATCTGTCAAACAGTTTGTCCTTATAATGAAAAACTTATCTGAACTCCGCGTAGCCATCGCCTCCGATCACGCAGGCTACAACCTCAAGCAGACCGTCATCCGCTTCCTGACCGATAACGGTACGCAAGTGCATGATTTCGGCTGTTACTCCACCGACAGTTGCGACTACCCCGACTTCGCGCACCCTTGCGCCGCAGCCGTCGAAAAGGGTGAATACGACTACGGAATCGTCATCTGCTCCACAGGCAACGGCATCTGCATGACCGCCAACAAGCACCAGCATATCCGTGCCGCGCTGTGCTGGGAGACACGGCTTGCCGAACTCGCGCGGCAGCACAACAACGCCAACATCCTTGGTCTGCCCGCCAATTTCGTTGCCGAGGACAAGGCTTTGGACATCGTGCGCACATTCTTCTCCACCGACTTCGAGGGAGGCCGTCACCAACGCCGCATTGACAAGATACCTTTGGCATAGGCTCTTTAACCTGCTACGTGCCGAGTGGCACTACCTGCTGGCATGTTTCGGCATCGGGCGTTTCACGCACATGCCTACCTTTGTGTCGGTCGAACCCGCCGCTTTCTGCCAACTCCGATGCCCCGAATGTCCTGTGGGGACTGCCTTGCGCGACAAGGCAGCATCTGCCACCTCCACTCTTCCGCTGCCGCTGTTCCGGCACATACTGGACGAACTGTCGCCTTTCGTCCATACCATCCAGTTCTATTTTCAGGGAGAGCCGCTGCTGTGCCGCGACCTGCCCGAGATGATCCGCCTTGCCCATGCAGAAGGACTCTATACCATCGTCAGCACCAACGCCCAAGCCCTCACCTATGAGCGGGCGGACGCGCTTGTGCAGGCGGGACTGAGCCGTATCATCGTGTCAATGGACGGTCTGACGCAGGCATCCTACGAAGCCTACCGTAAGGGCGGGGACGTAAAGAAAGTCTATGCCGCTTTATGCAGCCTGCGGCAGGCAAAGACGAAGCACCGCAGCCGCATCCGCATAGAGTTGCAGTGCCTGCGACTCCGCTCCAATGAACGCGAATGGAAAGACTTTGAGCGACTCTATCGCAGACTCGGAGCCGATTGCCTGACGTTCAAGACGGCGCAGTTCTATGATTATGAACACGGCAATCCCCTGATGCCCTCCGATGAGCGGTACAGCCGCTACAAGAAACAAAAGGACGGTTCTTTCCGTCCCAGGCGTTCTCACCGTCCCTGTCACCGTCTTTTTACAGGCTGTGTGATAGATAGTGAGGGACGTGTCTTGTCATGCTGTTTTGACAAGGCGCGGCAGTACGCCTTTGGTATAATGACTGCCAGCACGTCTTTCCGCTCCGTCTGGACATCCGCCGCAGCCGCCCGTTTCCGCTCCGTTGTGCTGCATCACCGATTCTCTGTTCCCATCTGTTCGAACTGTACGGAGTAAATTGGAGACGCGAGAAACAAATCAAAAGCGAGGCTGCACATAAATATGCAGCGTGTAGACGCCCGCGTCCGGCAAGGAGAATAGACAACTCCGCCAAACATACAGGAGACTTATTTCCAATATTTTAACAAAGTGTTAAACTGTCAGGTTAAAGACAGTATCAGATGTTACAGTGAGGAGGCCGTTTCTACGGCGTGCTGTCGGTGTAGCATTTGGAATAACATATAAATCACATAAGAATCACATAAGAATGTCATAAGTCTTCTTGCTGCAAATCGGCTGCGAAGGTGGTATGTTTTTCGGAATTTTGAAGAGGGGGTAGCGAGAGAGGTTACAAGAGAAGGGTTCGCAAGAGAGAGGTTAGCGAGAGGGGATTACAAGAGAGGGGGTCGCGGGAGAGAGGCAGGTTGAGGTTGGTGCAAAAGAGGAAGTTGCAAGAGAAGGAGGGAGAGAGATGGATTTGCGAGAGAGGGCAAGAGTTAGAGTTGCGAGTGAGGTTAGCGAGAGGGGATTAGAAGAGAGGGGCGCGGGAGAGAGGCAGGTTGAGGTTGGTGCAAGAGAGGAAGTTGCAAGTGACGGAGGGCGCGAGATGGATTTGCGAGAGGGGTTGCAAGAGAGGGCGCGAGATGGACTTGCGGGAGAGAGGTTAGCGAGAGAGGTTAGCGAGAGGGGGTTGCAAGAGAAGGAGGAGCGAGAGATGGACTTGCGGGAGAGAGGTTAGCGAGAGGGGGTTGCAAGAGAAGGAGGGGTGAGAGATGGATTTGCGGGAGAGAGGTTAGCGGGAGGGGGTTACATGAAGGTGGCTGTTCAGGTGCTTCGCCAGGTACTCCTGCTCGGGTTGGCCGGGAGTGGGAATCCATTCCGCCTTGTCAAGAACACCTATCGCCGCCAAATCCATCACCGTTGAATAGCCGCTGCGGCAGATAATCTTCCGCGCGCCTTGCAGCACACGGACAAGACTGCTGTCATCCATCTGCGGCACGACTGTCATATTGCCGTTGTGCCATTCCACCTGCGGCTCGCCTATTCTGCCCCGGATAAGCAGCACTCGCTCTTCGCTGTCCGCATACCGTTCGCGTATGGTCCGCTCAAAGACGGTGCGCTGCGGCTCCAGTCCCGACAACAGCGCCACCACGTCGTACCGCGTATCCCGCTCGCAGGAAGGAGTGAGCCTTGACAACGGACCGATATAGCGGATACTGGCAGAAGGAAGCCCCGTCCTACGGTGGCTCAGCGCACCGCTCAGACTTTCTCTCTCGTCTTCGTAATCCGGCACCCACACCTCATCATACCGCTTCCATACAAGGCGGTGAAGCCGATATGCTATCCCCTCCGCCCAACGCCACCCACGCGGCAGACGGATGTAGAGTTGGTGCGTCATATAGACACAACGCACTCCTTTCACGAAGCAGCCGAACCGATTGTCGGAAACCACCTCGTCAATTCCCTCCCGCCGCACGGCCTTTTGCAGCAAACGGTGGTCTGCGACACTTGCCCTCACTATCTGCGGCAGGGCACGGAGCATCGCCCATGTCTGGCGCCTGCCGTTCGAGTAACGCAATTCCAATGGAGCCAGTTCCACCACGTGCAAGGAAGGAAACGCCATCCTCAGCCGGCGAAGACTGATACCGTCACCTCCCAAAACGACCTCGTCGCCGCGCGCAAGAAGCCGGTTCACAAGGTCAATACAGCGTGTCGCATGACCCAAACCCCAGTTCAATGGTGCCACCAGTATCCTCATAACACCGCAAAAGTACCCGAATTCTTGCTTACATACAAAAATCTGCCTACCTTTGCGCGTTTTTATCTATTGTACATACTATGAAATGCGGTATCGTAGGATTGCCCAATGTGGGCAAATCAACACTCTTTAATTGCCTTAGCAATGCCAAAGCCCAGTCGGCTAATTTTCCTTTTTGTACCATTGAGCCCAACGTGGGTGTCATCACCGTTCCGGACGAGCGACTCATCCGCCTCGGCGAGATGTGCCACCCCGAACGCGGTGTCATCCCCGCCACGGTGGAGATAGTGGACATAGCCGGACTCGTTCAGGGCGCCAGCAAGGGCGAAGGATTAGGAAACAAGTTCCTCGCCAACATCCGCGAGACAGATGCCATCATCCACGTCCTGCGCTGCTTCGATGATGACAATGTGGTACACGTATCCGGTACGGTGGACCCTGTCCGCGACAAGGAAATCATTGACGCCGAACTCCAACTCAAAGACCTCGAGACGGTGGAATCGCGCATCGCCAAGACAGAGAAACAGGCCAAGGCGGGCGGCGACAAGCAGGCCAAAGTGGCACTGGAACTGCTCAAGCGCTATCAGGAGGTTCTCTCACAAGGACGCAACGCGCGGGAAGTGGAACTGCTCAACAAAGAAGAGGAGGCCGCCGCGAAGGAGATGTTCCTGCTCACGAACAAGGCGGTGATGTACGTCTGCAACGTGGACGAGGCATCCGCGCTCAACGGCAACCCGTATGTCGAGCAGGTGCGGGAAGCAGTCAAGAACGAGGACGCGCAGGTACTTGTGCTTGCCGCCAAAACAGAAGCGGAGATAGCCGAACTGGAGACCTACGAGGAGCGGCAGATGTTCCTCAATGAGATAGGACTACAGGAATCCGGCTGCAACCGTCTCATCAAGGCGGCATACGCGCTGCTCCAACTGCAGACGTTCCTCACGGCGGGTTCGGACGAGGTTCGCGCCTGGACATTCCGCACAGGCTGGAAAGCACCGCAGTGCGCCGGTGTCATCCACTCCGACTTTGAGAAAGGCTTCATCCGCGCCGAGGTCATCAAGTACAACGATTTCATCACCCTCGGAGGCGAAGCCCAGTGCCGCGCCGCCGGCAAACTGTCCGTCGAAGGAAAGGACTACGTTGTCCAAGACGGAGATATCATGCATTTCCTCTTTAACGTATAAAAAGGTATGTTAGAATACATTCTTTCCAATCCGTGGCTGTTAGCCCTGATGCTGATAGTGGGGCTTGTGCTGCTTGTCAAAGGGGCTGACTGGCTGGTGGACGGCGCATCCGCCATTGCCAAACGATCCGGCATCAGCGACCTTGTCATCGGACTGACCATCGTCGCCTTCGGCACCTCCATGCCGGAGTTCGTGGTCAATATGGTTTCCGTGGCAGACGGCGTGACCGACCTTGCCGTCACCAACATACTGGGTTCGAACATTATCAACACGTTTGTCATCCTCGGTCTGACAGCACTGGTCTATCCCGTCATCTCGCAAAAACGCTCACGCGACTTCGATATCCCGCTTTCCATCATAGCGGGCATACTGGTCTTCGCTTGCGTAGCCGTCCGCTCACCGTTCGGCGAAGAGGAACAGGGAATCACCCGCATGGGAGGCATCATCCTGCTGGTTGTCTTCCTGTATTTCCTCTACAACACCTTCCGCCACGCGAAAGACCATCCCGAAGAACTTGAAACCGAGGAATTCCAACCGATGCCCGCCTTTAAGGCCGTCCTATGGATTCTATTCGGCTTGGCGGGACTCGTTATAGGAGGTGAGATGATTGTCAAGTCGGCGGTGCAGATTGCGACTGACCTCGGAGTTTCCGATGCCATCATCGGACTGACTGTTGTCGCCCTTGGAACGTCCCTTCCCGAACTTGCAACATCCGTCATCGCCGCCGCCAAACACAACTGCGACATAGCCCTTGGCAACGTCATAGGCTCCAATATATTCAATGTCTATTTCGTTCTTGCCACCTCCGCCGTGGTCCGTCCCCTGCCCGCATACGACGGCATTGTTCTTGACGCCTGGATGGCGGCTCTGGGAAGCATACTCGTATGGCTCTTCGTGAAAGCCAACCGCGAACGGAAAATACAACGATGGGGCGGTGCCGTTCTTCTCGTTGTCTATGCGGCATATCTGACCTATCGGCTCATCAACGCCGCCTGAATCACAACGTCGCGCGAAGCAACAGATGCACATCCGTCCGGGTGACTGCAGCCAATGACTGCTGCCGCGCCCACGACGGAGCGTACACTTTCTCCGAAACGCGCAAGTACAGTCCCAGTTGTGGGATAATCTGCCAGCGCATATTCAGGTACGCCTGTCCGCCCAACCCATACAGGGCGGGAACGGAGAATGCGTACAGCACATCATTCTCATAGCAATAGATGCGGTTGTCCCAATCCGTCGCGCGAAATCCCTGCAGCCTCAATTGCAGCGTCACGGGCGCGTGCGAGAGACTGTACTGCACATCCTGCGTCAGGCTGTAACCATACGTCGGTGACATATCCTTTGTGCGCGCAATATTCCCGTCCACGCGTGTCACTATCCGCCAGTTCCGACACTCCCACTTGAAACTGTACCTGAGCGAATAATTGGTTTTGTCTCCTTTTTGCCGCGCCCGCAGACGCAGACCCGTCCGCCAGTCGTCATCGGGCAGATACTCAATGTCGCCCATCGTGTCGTATCCCCACGAAGGGGCATAGGAGATACCGTACTTGACGCCCTCAAAGCGGAACAAATCGCCGTACCAAGCGAACCGCCAATGAGGCAGTAATCCGATGTCTATTCCCGCATACAATCCGTTCTCGTCATTCAGGCGGGACGTCTCCGAGAAAGCGTAACCCTGCGTGTTGTCAAAATATGGCGAATAGTAACGGTACAACAGAATCAGTCCCAAATCCGGTATCGGACTCAAGCGTGCACCTGTAATCACTCCGTAGCCCCACTGCTTGAGATTCTGCGTTGCCGCCGCCTCCCCGAAAAGGTCCGCCATCCCGATGCGGTAACGGAAATTCAACCCGCCTACCCATTGGTTGGTGCCCCGGAAATAGTTTTGGTTGTACGCCGCGTTCGCGAAGTAGTACCGCACGCTATCCGAATACAGATTTTCCGTCATTGTGAAACCTATCTTCAGGTTGCCACGGCGGTAGGTTGTGTTCACGCCAATCAGATGATGCCTCAATGTATCATTTGGTTGCAGGAAACTGTACCACCCACTCACGTCCCACCGTCCAATACGCACAGTTGCACCCGCTCCACGAAGGGCTTCAAACGAGGCGGAACTATGGTAGCGCAGGCCTTCCGATGAAGAAGCGGCGTTCAGAACGTACATCGACTTGCCAAAGCGGTACGGGGATGCCGCCACCAGTCCCTGTCCGAACGAAGCCTGGTAGTTGCCCGCCACAAACGTATGCAAGACCCCGATGTCTTTGAGTTGGAAGTAGCCACCGTACAGCATATCCTTCGCAGGAACACCTGTAGGACGCTGGACGGTCAGCCCCAGACGAACCTTGTCCTTGTAGCGAAAACGATAGCGCAACTGGGCATATACAGCATCGTTCTGCTTGTCACGGCGTGGGTCTTCCATGTATCGTCCGTCCACGCGGGCTGTCAGTTCATGGCGGGCATAACGGAACACGTCGCGCAAAGAAACAGAGTCTTTCTCTACCGGACCGGCACACACGAAGGGCAGCAGGTTGCGTATCTCGTAGTCGCGTAAACTGCCAATCAGCTGCAACTCGTACAGACTGTCCATCGGATGACGATAGACATACAGGAGGATATCGTCTATCTGCCTGTCCGAAAGGAAACCCAGTTGCGACAGGTCATCGGACGTGGCGCTGTTGAGATTGACAGGATGCTCCGCAATAGAAAGAAGACGCTCCTGCAAGTCGTCATAATCCACCTCGCCCGACTCCGACAGGAAGGAATACACATCGTCTATTATATCATCCATCCTCGCAGGCGGAACGGCAGCATGTACGGATACGGACAGAAAAAGCAGGACAATCAGCAGGCTTCGCATAGCAACGCAAAAGTAGTCCTTCCCTTGTAAACGTACAAGAAATGCTCTACTTTTGCCCCCACGTTCAGATGAATAACCCGTACAAGTGAACAACAGTCTGTTCATAAGAAAGAATATACGCGCCGCCGTAGAGTGGCTAATTGCTCTTGCTGCCTACGCATATCTTGTTTATCAGCTTGCCACTTTCGACCGATACTCGGCGTTTGCCGCTCTGTTCAGCGATTCCAGTGCAGGGCAATGGGTATGTTTGTCTATCGCTATCCTCCTTATGCCTCTCAATCTTTACCTTGAGGGGGCTAAGTGGAAGGAACTGCTATGCGAACTGCATCCGCTTGATTCAAAGGAGGCACTGCTTCAGGTCCTGTACGGTCAGCGTGCAGCGTTCATCACCCCTTACCGCTTAGGGGACATACCCGCACGGGTAATGCGCCTCAATGACAGCAAGCATTGGAAACAGAGCCTTGTGCTCGGACTGTACGGCGGCATCATCCAGACGGTGGTAATCATCGCTTGCGGCATCATCCCCGCCGTTATTTTCCTGCACCATACCGCGCAGCCCTATATCCGTGAAGTCTGTGCCGTGGCTGCCATCGCGCTTCTTATTCCCGTTGCGATGCGATACAAAAGCCTGCCTCGGTCTATACGACTTACAGGCAGTCAGTTATGTAACACATTCGTGTGGAGTACGGCAAGATATACCTGCTGGATTATCCAGTTCGCCCTGACTATGGCGTGGGCGGGTGTATGTCTGCCCCTCAATGACGTGGCAATCCTTATTCCCACTTACTATCTGCTCGTCACGGTCACACCCAATATCCCCATTGCGGACGCAGGAATCCGAGGCAGTTGGGCGGTCTTCACCTTCGGACTCTACGGTGTGGACGCACCTGCGTCGGCAATCATTGCCATCACCATGTGGCTCATCAACACACTGCTGCCCGTCGCTCTCTTCCTTCCCGGACGAATCCGGACGAAGGAGAAAACAGCCTGACAGTCCTTATCGTGCCTCGCGAACCAGACGAACGGCGCAGCCGCGGTTGTTGGGCGTTGTTGAACGGGCGTAGATATAGTCCTTGCCGAATGATACGGCCGTACCCGAACTGGCGGTCCAATAGTTGCCAGCAGATTCTGCCTTGCTCACTTTGCCGTTGTCGGAGTAACCGGTGGCAGGAAGAAATATGCAGCCTTTCTCCTCCATCTTTTTCCATTGGGCGGCAGTGTACTTGTTGTCCGAAGCCTTTGTGCCGTCTTTTCCTGCGATGAAGCGGTTCTTCAAGGGCAGTTTGAGGTTGTCGGGCAGTATCAGCATCCCTGCCACTCCGTTCACGGTTGCCAGCGTGAATCGAGCCTTCGCCTCCTCACGCTTGTTGAGCAGGTAGTACCACTCATTGCTCGTCAGCGTGCGCCATTGGTTGTCGCCGCCGTTCACAATGCTGTTCCTGCCCCATTCCTGATAGTCTGTAAAGTCCGTGGAAAACTTAGTGAATGTTTCAGGACGGTCGCCCGTGCCCCAGCAGAACAGGTCCAATACACCAGCCGTTGAGTTCTTTGCCCCTAACACGGCATACTGCTCACCTGCGAACATCCACTTCTTTTCCGGCACGTTGTAACGCAGATTGCCCGGTGCGAACACCACCTTGCGTCCGTCTGCCACTGTGAAAGTATAGCGGTCGGTTGTCGGATACGAAACGGCTCTGGCCACTCCCTCCGCTGATGCTGCGGCTGCTACAGCCGTGGCAGCCCCGCTTTCGTCATCACTGTCAGATTCTCCGTTATCCGTCTGAGCGGCTTCTGCACGTTCACGCCGGCTTTCAGGGCGTTCACGTCTGGTTTCCCGCCGTTCGCTTGAGGATTCGTCACTCTCATTCTCCGGTTCGGCACTCACACGGGGATTCTTGCTGCGCTGTCTCTTCTCCCATTTCTCATAGGGTTTGTCACCGTCATCCGCCCGGTCCCTTCTAGTTGCCCTGTCCGCTCTGTGTTCCCCCGTAAACTCAATCACCATTCCGTATGCCGTAGCACGACGGGTTGTGTATATCAGAGGAAAATAAACCTGCGAACTGACACTCGTGGTGATATTGACAATCACCTGACCGTCCTTCAAGTCCGCCTTGTCGTACATATCCTGTATCGCGTTGTTGGCAAGCGAACTCTTTGACAATCCGCCGATACCGAAGATGTACGTCTGGCTGCATTCGCCCTTCACTTTTTTCAGATAACGAAAATGACCGTCCTGAATCACCACATTCGTGTTGCCGTTCGAGTTAGGATACTGCGAACTATTAACACCGCAACCGCTCATAATCAGGCAGACAACTGCCATAAACAAATAAACAATACGTTTCATAAGTCTGTTTTATAAATCTTGATGTTTGTTTTTCTCTATTTCCCAATCTTCGCGCAAAAGTAGCGGAGATATTTATCCTGACCAAATTTTTCCGTTTTTTTCATTTTCTGTCACAAAGGCAGGTCATCCTCACTCCTTCTGCTAACCTCTGTCTTTTCCTCCTCGTCGTAAGTGATAATATTATCCTTCTCAGTCATATAGAGGTCGCAGTCTTCGCCCGTCCATGTGAACTTGTAGATGACATTGTTTCCCATAAAGCCGTCGAAACTGACGATGGCGGTGTAGTAGGTGTGACCGACCTGGAAGATCTCTTCCGAGTTCAGACCGTCATTCTTAACCACATGCACGCCGTAAAGCACCGCCTCCTTGATATCGTAAAGAGCGTAGTTGACGAACAGGGTTGTGAAGAAGTCCTCCGGCGACTGCTTCATATATTCGGCAAGGAAGACACTGTCCCTCGTTGCCGCCATATAGGGGAAGCGGTTGTCGATATGCCCTGAGGCATCAATCGGGTAAATGTAATCCCACTGTCCCCGCACACGGTAATCGAAATGCACGTCATAGGTGCTTATGATGGCCGTCCGGACGGTAGTGAGCGACAATCTGCCGACAGGCTTGAGTGTTTCCGGGTTAACGACAAAAGCGTAGATCCAGTAATCGGTATCCGGTATCAAGTTGGTGAAGACATGCTCCGTTTCGCCGTATTGGAGCGAATGGCTGGCAAAGGAGGCGATGTTGAACTCCCCTTCCTTGAGTTGCCAGTAGCGCCAGTTGAGGTATGCCGAATTGGCGGAATCGAGGGCAAGCATCATAAACTGCTTCTGGTTCTTCATCGGGTCGAAACCCTCCTCCGCAGGCTGGATAGCCACAAGATAATACGCCTCCTTGTTTGTGGAGAACGAACATTCGGCGAAACCGGCTGACACGGTCTGCACATTCATTTGTATCGTCACGTCCTCCGTCTCCCATTTGGCTTCGGGCTTGCAGGCGGTGAACAACACACCGAAGACGGCAAAGATGAGCCATACTGTCAGGTTATTCCTCATATTCCCTCCTTTCTTTCTCCTCCTGTTCAAGGAGTGTCTGCACGGTATAGATGAAGCGCAGCGCGGTTTTAGCGTGTCCTCCGTAATGACCGAAGTTGTATTCTATGTTGGCGTACTGCCATGTGGCTTTGGCGTTAGTGGCATTGGTGTAAGGTACCACCTCGTCGTCCATCGAGTGCATCATATAAACCGCCGCCTCCGGCTGCCAATAGTAGGACGTTATCGAGTTGGCGGTCATCGCCTTGTACAACTCCGCCACGTTGCTTGACACCTGGTTCATAGCCTCTTCGGTAAGCATATTGTGTGTCGTTTTGGTATTGATGAAGGTGTTAATCTGTGCGGATGTGTACCGCTTGCTGTTAATCCACTCGTCTATCCGGTCACACAGCCAGCCCTGCATCATATCCTCCAACCGAACCTTCAAGCGATTCCCCTTAATCATCCCCTGCAGCACCATTGGCACCGCCACAGGATAGCCGGTCTTATCCGTATTAACGAACCGCTCGTAGGTGGCCTTGACATCATACGGACCTCCGCCTGCAAACACGCGGTGGATATGTATCCTGTCCGCAGGGTTGTCCGCGTTCTGATACTCTGTCTCAATCAGGTACTGCACCGCCATCGTGGTCGCCCCGCCCTGACTATAGCCCATCAGATAGATGTCATCCTCCTCGGGCAACATATCGACGGCTTCCAGCCACGGGAGGACGGCAAGGTACATATCCAGCACGTTCCGCGCCGTGTTGTCCATCACCAGATAAGGGTGCATCTGGTCAGCCGTGATACCGTAACCAAGATAATCAGGAATAATCAGTCCATAACCCGCTTTGGCAAGAATTCCTTCCAGTGAGAAGCAGTTGCTCGGCGCCTCCGCATTCGAGCATACCGTGTAATGGCTCACCAGTATCAGGCGTTTGGGTCTGCGACCTTTTGGCAGTATCACCTTGCCAGAAAGCCTGATGGTGTCCATATCAAGATTCACGCTCGGATATGTACCCACCACCTCGATTACATTGTTCTGGTTGCCCCATTTGAGCAACTCCTGCACGACAGCCGTTCCCGTCACACTGCTAGTCTTACGTTCGCAGCGACCGTCCGATGCCGCGATTCCAGAGGAGGGATTCCCATCCCCCTCATCCGTCCACTCGTTCACCGGCGTGCCGTCCGGCAGATAGCAGTTGTCCGGCAGTCCTCCGCTCAAATCGGTCTCGCACTGACCGATAACCTGAAACCTCAGTCCTTTTCCGCTGACCTTATGGCCGAAGTCCACAAACTCATCATCGCGAAAACGGCATCCCGTCATAAGCAGCACCAATAC
>JAGCWE010000036.1 GCA_017962005.1 Paludibacteraceae bacterium
AACTGATATGCAGACGCTTGCTGACCGCAGCAACTGACTCGCCCGATTCCAGAAGTCCCAGAGCTTCATGTTTTAACTCTAATGACACTCTTTGTCTCATAATAAAACAATTATTGTGTCCAATAAAATGGGGTCAGTACAGGTGAGAATACGGTGGGATTTGCTTACCGACCTACAAATAACCTACTAATCACCTACTAATATCCTACCAACTCCTGCTGTTTACTACGGTCTGCAAAAGTAATACATCCGTCGGAACCGTGCAAGCGTTTTGCAGTGCAGAGCGCGTTTTTCTTCTAAAGGAAGGAAACGGTGCCTGAAAGACAGGTCAAACATTCCGTCTGTGCGGGATCTATATGCTGTCTGTGTGGGAGTTGTATTTTGTCCGTGCGGGGTGGCCTATACCCGTCAGCGGGGGACTTATATGCTGTCGGTGCGGGAGTTGTGTGCTGTCTGTACGGGAGTTGTGTGCGCTGTCGGTGCGGAGCCTAGATGCTGTCAGTGCGAGGGTGGAGCAGGCGGACGGCGGAGAGGACGGTCAGGGCGTGGAAGCGCTGCTGGCAGTCGCGGGTCTGCAAGTACTGGCTGCTGACGTGAGCCTGCAGCCGAGGCATGGCATCCAACAAGTCGATATTCGTATGGAAATACCTGTCCCAGCACTCCCGCAAGGCGCTGTTCTCCTCCAGCCATTGCTCGGTTGGATTGGGCGACTTGCTTGCATCGGGCCTCTGCACAAGCGGGACACCCGCCTTGCGCAGCACAAACGACAGGGCACGGCGCATCACGTCACGGACGGGCACGCTCCTTCCCATAATCTCCACGACAGGCTCGCGCCTGCCAATCTGATGGTCGTTGTGCAGAATGCGGGCAGCATCGGGGTAGAAGGACAGCACCCACCGGTCGTAGAAACGGTAGTTCTTGCGCTCCCATTCGGGAACAGCCAGCACATACTCCATCAAATCGACATCCATGAAGACCGAATAACTCTCCGCCTCGCACTGGTAGGTCAGCGGCGCGCCGAAATTGTGGCAGTAGAAAATGCGCGTGTAGAGCGAATGGATGTTCCTGTTCTCAAAGCGCCGCGCATAGTCCGCGGGCATAAGCCCCTTCTGCTCGGGATAGAAACAGCCGGAAAGGGAGAAGTCGCCATAGGCGGAACGGCGGTGTGTGCGGTGGAAGAGCGAATGGAACAGATTGTCTCCTCCCACGCCGGTCGGAATGATTCCCGTCCTGTCCGGCGGCAGTTCGAGCAAGGCGTTGTAACTCTCCGCAGGGCCGGCATAACTGAGCTGCATGTCACTGCGCAGCACCGCCTCGTCGATGCGCTCGAGGAAAGAGCCTCCCTCCTGCGACTGGAACGTCCATCGGGTTCCGAACGCCTCCGCGACCTGCCTCGACAGCCGCTCATCGGGCGAGCCGACGGTGCCGTAGGTGAAGTTACAGACGGTTTCGGATGTCTGCTCCACCGCCACGCGGGTAATCATGCGCGAGTCCAATCCTCCGCTCAAGGGGATGTACTGCCCGTAACCGTATTCCGTGTTCTTGTCCGTGACCCTTCTGACCGCCTGCCGGAACAGTTCGTCGGCGCGCCGCAACGTCTCCGCCGTGGTGTGGCGGCAGTGGCGGTTGGTGAAACGGTGGTAGGTCAGTTCCTGCACCGCGCCATTCGTGACACGCAGGTAATTGCCCGCGCCGACCCGCAGTATGCCATCGAGCACCGTGCGGCACGAGGGCGAATAGCCGAAGGTGAGCAGTTCCAGCAGCCCAGCCTCGCTCCATCCTCTGCGCCCGCATTGCGCCGCCAGCCACGGGAGCGACGAACTGCTACAGAGGTTCCCGCCGCGGGTGTCGTAGAAGAGCAGTTTGCTGCCCTGCTGGTCGGTGAAGACAAGCAGCAAGTCCTTCGCCTTGTCGTAGAAAACGCCGCTGAACGAGCCGCGCAGGAGACTGAAGAACGTCTCGCCTCTCTCCCGATAGAGCCTGACAAACAACTCCGCCGTGTCGCCGGTGTGGTGCCGCTGTTTCAGTTCGGCAAGGTTGAGCAGCACGCCCTCCGTTGCCACGAAAAAGTCGCCGGTGTCGGCAAAGAGCTTGTCGCCAGTGAACTTGTCAAGCGTCACCTGCCTGATGTGCAGGTTCTTGCCGTCCCACCGGCGGCCGATGGCCGGGACACGCCCGCCGTATTCGGGGAATGCCGCCTCTGCGGGCTGAGTGGAAATAAGGAATCCGTACATGGTTTATTGAGAGATGGAATCGTCTGTATCGTTGAGCCTGACGGCGTGCGTCTCCTCCGCGGAGGCGATGAACACCCCAATGACGTCGCCCGCGAAGTTGCCGTAGACCTGCACCTTCTCCTCCTGCCCGAGTCCGAGGATGGAGCCGGAGGACTGCTGCTCGATGGACACGCAGTAGAGCCACGCGTCATCGGTCATTGCGCGGACGGTCAGCAGCAGGCTGTCAGGCAGCATATCGTCCTGCGGGGTGAAGACCGTGACAGCCGCCGTCCGCCCCTGCCTAATGTTAGCGACGGGGAAATAGAACGCGTCGTAACGGCGCACCTCGTCACCGAAGAGCGAAGCCAGGTCGTCGATGATGCTCAAATCAACCTCGGCAGTCAGATTACGGAACAGCGGGTCGGAACTGCTCAGATACGCCTTGCGCCGCAAGGTGGAGTCGGGCGCGGGATGATAGACCGCCTGTGCGGTAATCTCAATGACATCGCCGTCGTTGTACCCGTGCGGCTGGAAGACGAGGTTGAGCGCGACCCGTTGCCGCGCATAAACGATGCGAACAAGGCTGTCCGCGACATGCTCCGTGCGTTCGGAAAGCGTATCCGTCCTGACCTGTATGCTGTCCATCCGCACAGGCGGCAGAAAAGGCACAGTCTGCGAGGCCGTGGTGGCGCCATACAGCGGGTGGGTGACGCGCATCGTGATGCGGTCGCCCGCATTCACATTCGGCAACGTAACGGAAGGGACATAGGCATCGCTGTCAGGTACAAAAGCAAAGGAATAGCAAGCACCGTCATTCAACTGCCATTCGACCGAAGCGTCATCCAACATCCTCCCCGAAGGCTCGTCGTCCAGGAAGAAAGTGCTCTGCTGCACATAGCACCGGTGCCGCTGAAGGGTAGGGGACAGGACCGAGCGAGCAAAGACAACGAACTTCGGTTCGGTGATTTCGCCGTTGTATTTCACCTCCGTCCGGCATGACACGAGTGCGGACAGCAGCGCGAGAGTAAGGATATGTCGTGTTTTCATCATTCGGGCGGTTCAGAACTTGAAGGAGTAACTGACGGACGGCAGTATAGGGAAGATGGACACCTTGTACATCCTGCCGGAGTCCTGGTAGAGCAGGAAGGGATTCATGTTGTTGTAGACGTTGTACACGCTCACGTTCCATACGGACTGCCACTCGGGATGCTTGCGGAGCGGATAGTGGAAACTGACCCCGATGTCCAAGCGGTGGTAGTCAGGCATACGGTAGTTGTTGCGCTCGGGGATATAGGTCAGCGTCTGACGGGAGATGGGGTCGTAGTAGGTCTGGGTGCCGAGTGTTGCGCGCGCCCCCGTGCCATAGACGAAGGTGGTGCTAAGGTCAATATGCTTGGTGACGGCGTACTGGAGCGTGATGCTCAGGTCGTGCTCGCGGTCGTACTTGGCAGGGAAGGGCCTGCCGAAGTTGATGGTCTGTCCCTCACGGTCGAACTGCCGCATGGAACGCGACCATGTATAGCCAATCCATCCGGTCAGTTTGCCCGCCTTGCGCTGCGCAAGGAACTCCACGCCGTAACTCCATCCGTCGCCCATGCAGACCTTCTGCTCCCATCCTTCGGTCGTTCCGATGAACGATGCGCCGTCGCGGTACTCGATAAGGTTGATCATCCGCTTGTAGTAGCCCTCGACGGACAGCTCAAGACAGCCCAACACATCGTAACTCAGCCCCGCCGCCACCTGCATGCTTCGCATCGGGAGAATCTGACGGGTGACCGGCACCCAGAGGTCGGTGGGCAGGGAGACGGACGAATTGGAGAGCAGATGCACGTACTGCGACATATACGAATAGCCCGCCTTGACCGCGAATCCCCTGAAAGCGAGGGCGCGCACGCCTATTCGCGGTTCCAGCGAGGGATAGACCTTGCCCTGCGTGGCATAGATGCTGCCGCGCAAACCGAGGTTAAGACGCAGCCACGACAGCGGCGTATAGGTGTCCTCCACGAAGATAGAAGCCTCGTGCGCGGGTATCTGCCCGTCGGTGAGCAAGGTGTCCACGGCAAAATCCGTTGTGCCGCTCAACCGGAGATTGAAAGAGGTGACCTGCGGGCGGAACTGATGAAAGATATAGTTGCCTCCCCAGCGGAGGTCGTGTCGCGATGAGGGAATATAGGAGAACTGCGTCTGCAGCATGAGGTCGTTCACATAGGAGTTATAGTCCATACTCTCGCCGAGCGAGGTGGCCACGTCCGAACCCGCCACGTCGTAACTGAGCGACTGGCGCAGGTCGTAGCGGTAGCGCGTGTAGGAGAGCTGGGTGGTGGAGAATATCTTCGGACTGAAACGGTGCTCCCAGTTGAGTGCAGCGAGCAGGTTGCCCCAGTCCCAGTTGAGTCGCATCTGCACCTTCGGGTCGTCGGCGGAAGTGGTGTTGTTCGCCCTGTAACGGACATAAATCTCGTCATCGCCCATGTAGAAGGAGGCGGACAGTTTGTCGTTCTCGTTGAAACGGTGGGTGAGTCTGGCGTTGACGTCGTAGAAGAAGTAGCCCGCTGTCGCGTTCTGTCCGTCCGTCCCGTTGCTGACAATGGCGGCAAGGAGCGGAGCCATGAAAAGGTCGTAGTAGGTCCTTCGTGCGGAGAGGCTGAACGTGGTGGCGTTGCGGGTGATGATTTCCTTGTTGCGTATCATGTCCACCTGCTGTTTGTTCCACGGGATGGGACCCTCCACATTCAGTTTGGCGGAGATGAGCCCCACCATGGCCGTTCCGTGCCAGCCGGTCTGACTGCCGTCCCTCTGGCGGACATCGACCACAGACGACAGGCGCGAACCGTAACGCGCGGGAAAACTGCCCTTGTAGAGCGTCACGTTCTTGATGGCTTCGGCGTTGAACACGGAGAAGAAGCCGAGCATGTGATTGACGTTGTAAAGCGGCACGTCGTCCAAGATAATCAGGTTCTCGTCCGCCCCGCCGCCCCGGACATACAGCCCCGCGCTGCCCTCCGTGCCCGACTGCACGCCCGGGAGCAACTGGATGGCCTTGAGCACATCCACCTCGCCCGCGAGCGCCGGTATGCCCTTGATTTGCTGCACAGGCACCTCCACCACCGACATCTGCACCGATTCCGGTCCCGACAGCGACTGCTCCGCTATCACGGTCAGTTCTTCCAGCCGGGTGTTCTCCCGCAGCCCGACATGAAGCAGCGTGTCGGCGGTCAGCGTCAGATGATACACCTCACTGGGCGCATAGCCAACATACGAGACACGTATAGCCGCCTCCTTTTGGGAAAGTGTGAGCGTAAAATAACCGCTTGTGTTGGTGGCCGTGCCCTGCCGCGAAAGCGTGTCGAGAACGGTGGCACCAATCAGACGCTCACCAGACCCGGCATCCGTCACGTAACCGCTGACCGTGAACGGTCCGGCGGCATCCGCGAGAAGCGGACAGACAAGAAAACAGACAAAGAGAAGCAGTTTACACATACACAAAAGAAAAGGAACGCCACCTTCTAAATGGCGTTCCGGATGCGTGTCGTATCGGCACGGCTGATTTGCTGTTCCGCCAAAGCGCGGGTGACGACAAACGTCTTGACTTGTTGTGTGGGAATGTCGTACATCAAATCCGACATCACCGTTTCCGTCAGGCTTCTGAGCCCCCGTGCGCCGAGTTTGTACTCGATGGCCTTGTCCACAATGTAGTCCAACGCCTCCGGCTCGAAGGTCAGCTCCACGCCGTCCAAAGCCAGCAGTTTCTGATACTGGCGGGTGATGGCGTTCTTGGGCTCGGTCAGGATGGAACGGAGCGACGCACGGTCCAGCGGCTTGAGGTAGGTGAGGATGGGCAGCCTGCCGATAATTTCGGGAATCAGTCCGAAGGCCTTGAGGTCCTGCGGGGCGATGTACTGCAAGAGGTTGTCCTTGTCAATGGTCTGCGCCTGCTGCGCCGCCTCGAAGCCGACCACCTGCGTATTCAGACGCTGTGCGATTTTCCGTTCGATGCCGTCGAACGCGCCGCCGCAGATGAAGAGGATGTTCTGCGTGTTGATGTGCACGAACTCCTGTTCGGGGTGCTTGCGTCCGCCCTTCGGGGGCACGTTCACCACCGAACCCTCCAGGAGTTTGAGCAAAGCCTGCTGGACACCCTCGCCCGACACGTCGCGGGTGATGCTCGGGTTGTCCGACTTGCGGGCAATCTTGTCAATCTCGTCGATAAAGACGATGCCGCGCTCGGTCTTCTGCAGGTCGCAGTCGGCCTCCTGATAGAGGCGCGTGAGGATGCTCTCCACATCCTCGCCCACGTAGCCCGCCTCGGTGAGAACCGTGGCATCGACAATGGTGAAGGGGACGGTCAGCATCTTGGCTATGGTGCGCGCAATCAGCGTCTTGCCCGTACCCGTCGGACCTACCATGATGATGTTGGACTTCTCTATCTCCACATCCTTGTACGCCTGCGCCTGCCGGGGCATATCCACCCCTTGAGCGAGCGCGAGACGTTTGTAGTGGTTATAGACCGCCACGCTCAAATACCGCTTCGCATCGTCCTGACCGATGACGTACTGGTCAAGAAATTCCTTTATCTGCTTCGGTTTGGGCAGTTTTGAAAGGCTGAAATCGGTTTCGCCGGTTCGCTTCCCGCCTGAATTGTTCTTGGCGTTCTCTTCGGCTATTATCTGGTGTCCGCGTTCGATGCAGTCCGGACAGATATAAGCGCCGTCAAGACCTTCAAACAATGGGACACCGCTTCGTCCGCAGAACGAACAGGAATCTTTTCGCTTGCTCATAACTGATTGGTTGAAAACGAATGGAAACGCCTATTTCTTCTTGGTATATACCTTGTCAATCATTCCGTAGGCGAGCGCCTCTTCGGCGGTCATCCAGTAGTCGCGGTCGGCATCCTGACGAATCTTCTCCATGTTCTGTCCGCTGTGGTCCGCAATGATCTGGTAGAGTTCGTCCTTGAGTTTGAGAATCTCCTTGGCGGTAATCTCAATGTCGGACGCCTGTCCCTGTATGCCTCCCATCGGCTGGTGAATCATCACGCGGCTGTGGGGCAGGGCAGCGCGCATGCCTTTCTCACCCGCCACCAGCAGGATGGCTCCCATCGAGGCCGCCATACCCGTGCAGATAGTACCCACGCGGCTGTGAACGAACTGCATCGTGTCGTAGATGCCCAGTCCGGCATAGACCGACCCGCCGGGCGTGTTGAGGTAGATGCTGATGTCGCGCGACGAGTCGGCGGAATCAAGATACAGCAACTGCGCCTGGATGACGTTGGCAGTGTAGTCGTTCACCTCCGTGCCGAGGAAGATGATGCGGTCCATCATCAGGCGCGAGAAAACGTCCATCTGCGTCACATTCAACTGACGCTCCTCGAGGATGGACGGGGATATATACGAATAGGAGGCGGAGTCGTTCATCACTTGCTCAACATGCATCGTGTTGAGTCCCTGACTCTTGGCGAATTTCAGAAAATCGCTTGTCATATTGTGTTGAATTGAGTCAATAATCTATTATAACATATTCCCTCTCCCCCAATGACGGAGAAGAGGGAATATGCGTTGGTATCCTTTCTGCGGATATTATTTGTTCAGTTCCTTTTTGGCTTTTCTTCTCTCCTGTGCCAGTTGGATTTCAAGGGCAATCTGCGGCGCGATGCACATGGATGAATAGGTACCTACCAGCACACCAATCAGCAAGGCGAAGACGAAACCGCGGATGCTCTCGCCGCCGAAGAAGAAGATGGCAAGCAGCACAACCAGCGTGGACATGGAGGTTGAGAACGTACGGCTCAACGTGGCGTTGATGGCGGCGTTGATGTTTATGCCGCGATCGCGCTTCGGATACAGGCTGTTGTACTCGCGGATACGGTCGAAGATAACCACCGTGTCGTTGATTGAGTAACCGATAACCGTCAGTATGGCGGCGATAAACGCCTGGTCAATCTCCATAGAGAAAGGCATCACTTTCCACAGGATGGCGTATGCACCCAATACGATGGTAGCATCGTGAGCCAAAGCGGCTACGGCACCCGTCGAGTAGGCGAAATTGCGGAAACGGAGCAGGATGTAGAGGAAGATACCAATCAGCGCGCAGATGATGGCGATGATGGCAGCAGAAGTGATGTCGTCAGCAATGGCGGGACCCACCTTCTGCGACTGCATGATACCGATGGTCGGATTGATTTCCGTCGATTTGAACTGCTCGGCGGTGATGCTCTCGTCCAGATAGGGTTTGCAGCCCTCATAGAGGAGCGTCTCAATCTCGTCGTCCAGTGTCTCGCTGTTCTCGTTGATCTTGAAGTTGGTCGAAACGCGGATCTGGTTGGCGTCACCGATGGTGATGACACGCATGGACAGGTTCTCTCCCTCCGGATTCTGCGTCATAAATACGTTCGTCAGCGTCTTCTCCACCTCCTGCGTATTGACAGGCTCAGCGAAGCGTACCACGTAGTTGCGGCCACCGGAGAAGTCAATACCCAGATTCAGCTTGCCGAAGATATGTGGCTCCAGACCAAGTATGGAGATAATCAGAACAATACCCGAGCAGAGGTAGAACGCCTTGCGGTTCTCCACGAAACGGAGCTGGATGTTCTGCAGGAAGTTCTTCATCAGGTCGGTGGTGAAGGTCAGCTCCTTGGCGTTCTCGCGGCGCGCGTATGCCTCAAGCCACAGACGGGTCAGGAACACGGCGGTCAGGAACGAGGTAACAATACCTATCATATACGTAACGGCGAAGCCCTTGATGGGACCCGTACCGAAGATAGCAAGGATAGCACCCGTCAGGAAGGAGGTCACGTTAGCGTCCACGATAGCTGAGATAGCGCCCTTGAAACCGTCCTCAATGGCTTTGCGCAGCTGTTTGCCGTTGCGCATCTCCTCACGGATACGCTCGTAGATAAGCACGTTGGCATCGACAGCCATACCCATTGTCAGCACGATACCGGCGATACCCGGCAGCGTCAGTACGGCGGAGAAGGATACCAGCACACCCATCAGCAAGAAGATGTTGCACAGCAGAGCGGCATCGGCTATCAGACCAGGAACGACACCGTAGTAGAAAATCATATAGAGCAGAATGAGCACGAAGCCCAGCACGAACGACCATAAACCGGCGGTGATAGCCTCCTGACCCAGCGAGGGACCAACCACATCCTCTTGGATGATATGAGCGGGAGCGGGCATCTTACCCGATTTAAGCGTGTTGGCAAGGTCTTTTGCCTCGTCCACGGTGAAGTTACCCGTAATCTGGCTGTTGCCGCCAGCAATCTCATTCTGAACAGTCGGGAAACTGTAAACATAGCCGTCCAATACAATAGCCACCGACTTACCAATGTTGTCCTTGGTGATACGCTGCCAAGCCTTTGCACCCTCGGCGTTCATCGACATGCTTACGTTGGCGTAAGCGGTCAGCTGACCGAAATCAGCACGCGCGTCGGTAATCACGTCACCTTCCAGTGAGGCGCGACCATCGCGTTGTGCCTTCAGGGCAACAAGCTGGTACAGGGTGTTCGCCTCGTCAATCGCCTTGACTGTCCATTTGAGACGCAAGTCGCGGGGAAGAACCTGTTTGGCAACGGTTGATGAGAGCATAGCGTTCACGCGCGCGGTATCCGTATAATGAACAGTACCTACCACCGGACCGCGATACGCTTGGCCTGCTGCACTGATGCTCGGGTTAAGGATGTAGAACAGCGGGTTCTGCTTCTGGTAGTTCTCAACGGCTTGTTTCTGATTGGCATCCTCCTGGACGGTGCTATCAGCAGCAACTCCGTCAATCAAATCAGCAAGGTCATCGTTCTCTGCCGCTGTCTGATTGTCGGTCACAGTTTCCGTTGCGTTTTCTGTGACGGTTTCTTGTTCCTCTTTGGCTTCGGTTGCATTTTCCGTAGCCTCGTTCATACGGGCGTACTCGTTGTTGATCTGTGCCAGTTGGGGAAGAATCTCACTCAGTTCATACGTCTCCCAGAACTCCAGATTGGCACTACCTTGCAGCAGTTTGCGCACGCGCTCTGGTTCCTTGATACCTGGCAGCTCAATCAGTATGCGGCCAGCCTGCGCCAGACGCTGGATATTGGGTTGAACCACGCCGAAACGGTCAATACGGGTGCGCAACACGTTGAACGAGTTGTCTATAGCACCGTTCACCTCTTCGCGCAGCACGCGCTCAACCTCGCTGTTGGGAGTGGTAGTTGTAACTTTCTCTTTCAGTTCAAACGTGGAGAAGATGCTTGCCAGCTGAGCGTTGGGGTCCACCTCGTAGAACGACTCAAGGAACAGCGTCACAAAATCCGCATCGCTCGAGCGTTGTTTCATCTGCGCCATCTCCATTGAGCGGGTGAAAATCTCAGATGTGTTGTAACCACTCAATGCGCGGAGAATGTCAGGCACTGACACTTCCATAATAACGTTCATACCGCCCTTCAAGTCCAGACCCAGATTGAGCTGTTTCTCGCGGCACTCTTTCAGCGTGTAGCCGAACCACACCTTCTTTGTGGCAATTGAATCCACATAGAAATACTCTTTGGCGGCATCGCCTGCGGCGTACTCTTTCGCCTGCTTGTCGTAATGAGCCACTACAAAGCTGAACGACAAATAGAAGACGCATATCAGCGCCAGCAGGATTGCCAAAGTCTTAACAAGTCCTTTGTTTTGCATAATAAATTATTGTGTTAAAATGTTGTTTCCGTTGTACATCGGCGTTGAAACCGTCGAAAAAAGTCTCAAAAAAGCGGGCAAAGGTACGTTAAGTTTCGCAAACAGACCAAACATTTGTACATTTTTTGTTTTTCCCGTGCAATTTGCCCCGTTCCACCGCCTTTACAAGTCTGCGATATCTAATCTTTCCATACCTTTGCCACATTCAGGTTTGCTGGTGTTCCCGCTCGCGAAATCCGTCAAAGTAATGACTGCCAAACTTACACTTCTCGCTCCTGCAAGAAACCTCGATACCGCCAAAGCCGCCATTCAGGCGGGAGCGGATGCCGTATATATAGGTCCGCCTGCTTTTGGAGCGAGGCAGGCGGCGGGCAATAGCATAGAGGACATAGCCGCCCTTGTGCGATACGCCCGACCGTATGGTGTGCAGATTCTGGTGACACTCAACACCCTCCTCAAAGACAGCGAAATGCCCTTAGCCGTCCGTATGGCATGGCAACTATACGAAGCGGGAGTGGAAGCCCTTATCATACAGGATCTTCGCTTGCTCGGCGAACATCTTCCTCCCGTTAGGTTGCATGCCTCCACCCAATGCGACAACCGCACACCAGAACAGGTTGTCCGGCTGCAGCGACTCGGTTTCCGGCGGGCTGTTTTGGCGCGTGAGTTGTCAATCAATGAGATTAGGGCCATCCGGCAGGCAACATTGCGGGATAATCCTGATAATCCCATTGAGTTGGAAGCGTTTGTACATGGTGCGCTGTGTGTCAGTTATTCGGGGCGTTGCTTTATGTCCGAGCGGCTGATGAATCGCTCTGCCAACCGTGGCGAATGTGCCCAGATGTGTAGGATGGCTTACGACCTTCTGGACAGCCAAGGAAACGAGATACGGGATGATAACGGTCGCCCAGTGCATCAGCAGTACGTTCTTTCCCTTAAGGACTTGGACCGTTCCGCTTATCTCGGCGAACTCATCGATGCGGGCGTGACAACCTTCAAGATTGAGGGACGGCTCAAGAACGCGGACTATGTGACCAACGTGGTGGCATACTACCGGCAGAAAATAGACTGTTTGGAAGGACGCCCGCAACCTGTTCGCTATACCTATGCATTCACCCCTGATCCTGCCCGCACATTCCACCGCTCGCAGACCGATTATTTCTTGCACGGCAGAACTTCCGGTATGGCACAATGGCAGTCACCCAAATCAACAGGACAACCTATTGGTACGTATCTGCGAACTGAAGGAAATTGGCTCGTACTCCGTCTTTTGCCGGGCATAAAGCTTCACACTGGCGATGGGATAGGGTATGGCAACGAAGGCTTTCTGGTGAATGGCGTGGAGGGCAGTCGCATCCTGCCCAACCGCCCCGTTCGTCTGCGGGCGGGTGAGCCGCTGACCCGCAATTTTGACAAGGTTTTCACTGACTCGCTCCGTTCCGAAAGGCGCGTACCTGTCCGTATCTCTCTCGCAGCCGTAACCGATGGATTCCGCCTTTGCTTCTCTGCGCAGCCATCCCCCGTGGAAGAATGCATACAGGTTTCCAAGCAATTCAAATATCCCCATCAGCCGGCCGATAACCAAGAATTGGCATTCGACAACCAACGCCGGCAATTGTCCAAGCTCGGCGGCACACCTTATATATGTGAGGACACCAGCCTTCCGGACGCGCCGTTTTTCATTCCGGCAGGCGTGCTGAACGACTGGCGCAGGCAGGTAGTGGAACAACTGATGAATGCACCTGTTGTGACACATAAGTCAAATCGTAAAGCGGTCGATAGTACCATCATCTCAGCTCTGCAGAAAGAAACCTCCGATGCGCCGCTGATGACCTGCCGCTATTGCATTCTGTACGAGATGGGGCATTGCCGCAAGATTAATCCGATGACCTCAGAGCCTCGCTACCTACGCCTTGCCAATGGCATGCGCCTTGAACTTCGTTTCGACTGTGCCCGTTGCGAAATGCTCATTACCAAGTAGAAATGTGATATTTGAGTTGTCTTCATCCCTGGCAGATGAGCTGTCCGTTTCAGGTCATGACTGGATCCGGATGGGAAAAACGCAGAGAAAAACGCGGGGTTGTTGCTGCAATGGTGGGAATGGTGTATTTTTGTGCGCTTTTTAAGAGGAAGAGTATGAAAGAGAACCAATCCGTGCCTGTCCTGTTGCTGACAGGTTATCTGGGGAGCGGCAAGACAACGCTGCTCAACCGCGTGCTGACCAATGAGAAAGGCATCCGT
>JAGCWE010000037.1 GCA_017962005.1 Paludibacteraceae bacterium
ACTTGGTTATCGCTTCGATAGGTGCGTACTTGCGAAGGATCTTTTCTGCAAGCTGGGAGTGGTCGCCCTCGTTGGTGGATTTTGAAGCAATGAACAGACGGTCATTTGTCCAATCCCACGCAACGATGCCCAAGAAGCCGTTGTACTTCCTGTAGGCAGTGCACGGGAATACCAGATGCTCTTGCAGATACTTCTTGGTATTCTTCTCCCTCTCAGCGAAATTGAAGAACTTGACATAGCCTCTTGCGAGGATACGCCATGCGTAGGTATCAATAAAGACAGGATTGTCAGGTTCTGAGCGGACTGCATACCGACTCAAGTCTTCAGCAATCTTGAGGTCACCCTTGTGCGTCGAAAGAAAGTAGGCATAGTTGTTCATCACGGTAACGTTTTCGGGGTCGATGACAAGAATCTGCTCGTATGCTTCTTTCAACGTTTTTGCCGATGTTTTCGTAGTTTCAAGAGCCTGCAACCGAAGAAGCAGGAAACGGAGGTTTCCCTGGTCTTGTTTGAGGTATTTTTCCGCCTCCTTGCGTGCGTTTTTCATATCCCCCACAGAGGCGTAGATGTGATACCGCTGCAAAGCACTATAGATGTCATATCCGTCACGCTTGTCAATAAGGTTCTGATAATGCAACGCTTTTTTTGTATTGAGCGAATAGTACGCTGCCTGTTCGAGCCGTTGGAGTATTGATTCGCTTTCGGGGTCACGGCGATAGGATGTTTCGTAATAGTGCAAGGCATGTGCGGGTCGCTTGAATCCCATAAAGAAATCGCCCATATACAAATTGACGACGGGGTCATCGGGACAAAGGTGGTGGCAAAAGTCGATGAGTTGGAAAGCCGTCTGGTAGTCAGCCTTATGGAAGAGCCGCTGCGCCTCATAGAAATAATAGAGAAAACGCTGCCGCGTCGGCTCATCGGTTTGCGTTGCGTGTCTGTCTGCCGCCACACCATTAAGGGGAAGGAGACATAACAGGGTAACGGTCAGTATGTCGCGGACTAATCTCATACGTTCAATTGCTCCCGCTGTGTCCAAATCCGCCTTCTCCCCGTGTTGTCTGGTTGATTTCGTCCACCTGAACGAGGCAGGGTTGTATGCAGGGCGCAATGACCATCTGTGCAATGCGCTCACCTGGTTCAATGGTTTGCGGCTGACCGCTGAGATTGATAAGGATAATACCTATCTCCCCCCGATAATCGGCATCAATGGTACCGGGAGTATTGAGGACAGTAAGTCCGCGCTTGAGAGCGAGTCCGCTTCTCGGTCTTATCTGCGCTTCATACCCTTCCGGCAGTTCAATGTACAGACCAGTGGGGAAGAGCTTGCGTTCTAGAGGCTGGAGCGTTACCGGCTGACTGATGAAACAACGTATATCCATTCCTGCCGCCTGCTGTGTCTCGTATTTAGGCAGAGGGTTATCAGACCTATTGATGATATTGATATTCATAATGTCAAAAGCGTTTGGCAACAAGTACGCGCAGACCGTCCTCTACAATGCGGATACGTATATCCTTGGGCATATCAATAGGGTCACCATCGATGTGGAAAGGTGAGGCTTTCTCACGATAGAGCATGATGTCACGTGCCTGAATGGTATCCATAAAGTAGTTCTTGTCTAGCGTCTTTGTGAATAGATTGACCGCAACAATGGGTGCCTCTATAATGGCTTTGCTGGAAAGCATACAGATGTCCATCTTACCGTCCTGAATACTGGCTTTGGGTGCAATATATGCCTGATAGCCCCATTGACCGGCATTGGCGAAAGTGACAAGGAATGCCTTCTGCTCAATTTCGACACCTTGTTCTGTCCGAATGCGGTATGTTTCCGGATGATAGGTAATAAGGTCTTTGACAACGTTCTTGAAGTATCCCTGAAATCCTCTGACATCAGTTGTGGCGAACCTGTAAGCGATCAGCGCATCAAAACCCGTTCCACAGGTAGAAACAAACAGCCTGTCGTCAGCCAACCCATAGTCCGCCTGAATAACTTCAGAGCGGTTGATCATCTCTATCGCGCGTTGTGCCCGAAGCGGCACACCGATATGTCTTGCAAATCCGTTACCGCTTCCCATCGGTATAACACCGAGTGCGGTCTGTGTGTCGCGAAGTCCGCAGGCAACCTCATTGAGAGTCCCGTCCCCGCCGACAGCAATAACGGCATAAAAGCCCATCTGCGCATATTGCCGTGCCAGTTCGCGTGCATGCCCCGCGTATTCGGTGAACTCAATGTTAGGTAGGAACTGCTCACGGTCAATAATATCATTGATGAGTTTGGGCAGTCGTTTTTTATTTTGTGTCCCACTGATAGGATTGATAATAAAAGCAATATTCTTCATTTCGTTACGTGTTGTCAGTTCAGCGTTGTGAGAATTATTATTGAGGGAGAGTTGTCTGAAGCTTACAGATGCTTTCTATATTCCTCAACAGCCATCCGGAAATCATTCTTGAGTTGTTCGGGAACAGGATCGGCAGGCGGACTTTGCATCTTGAGCGGGTCAATGGGCGTGCCGTTTTTCCAGACACGGAAATCAAGGTGCGGACCAGTGGAGTGTCCCGTTGAGCCTACGTATCCGATGACTTGTCCCTGCTTAACGTGTTTGCCAACCTGAATGTCCTTGGCATATCCGTTGAGGTGGAGATAGGCTGTGGTGTAGGTGGCGTTGTGCCGTATTTTGACAGTGTTTCCCCCTCCCCCATTGTATGCTTTAAAAATGACCGTACCGTCTCCGATGGAAACAACGGGCGTGCCTTTAGGTGCCGCATAATCCACACCAGTGTGCGGTCTGACTGTCTTGAAAATGGGGTGCTTGCGCGCATAAGTGAAATGCGAGGAAATGCGGCGGTAGTTGAGTGGCGCTTTGAGGAATGCTTTCCTGAGGCTTTTGCCCTCACCGTCGTAATACCCGTTGACATTCGGGAACCGGTTTCGCAACGAGTCCGGGGTTTGATACAGGAACGCTTCCTGCCAATGCCCTCCATGGTAAAAATTGGCAGCAAAGACCTGCCCCACACCGAGAGCCGTGGAATCCACATACTGCATCTCATAGAAGACACGTATGGAATCACCTTTCTGCAGTCCGAAGAAGTCAATGGTCCACGCGTAGATGTCACTGAGCCGCAGGGCAAGTTCAACAGGCAGACTCTGTGAGGTGAAAGCGTTCCAAAGGCTGGATTCGATGACGGCTTGAACAGAATGTGTCTCTATCCGCAGCGGCTTGACATCGTGGGTGATAGAAATTGAGTCGCGCAAATCGAAGATGTATGCCTCACGGATGGAAAGCTGGTAAATGAAATAGGCAGGAAGGGCTGATTGCGCAGAATCGGCTTGTTCGGTTACTGATGATTGGGGATAAAGTATGAAATACTTCTTGCCCACTTGCAGGTTTCTGGTGTCGAACTGCTCTTTTTTGAGGAGGCTGATTTGCGTCAGTTGTCCTGCCGACGCTCCCGCTCTGGTGAGCATTCCCCCGAGAGTCTCGCCTTTTTGGATTGTAAGGGTGTCTATACAAAAAGTGTCTATACGCAGTCCATAAGCGAAGACGGGTTCACAGGGTTGGACGGAAGCTGTTTGTTCCTGCTTATTGTGTGACACACAGCTGCACAAAACGATGAAAAAGAGGCGGAATACCCATTTCTTAATTTTCATTCCAGACATAGCTAATCAGTTATTCTTCAACATTCAGATTCAATCATGCACGACCTTCCGGATAGTGCCTAAACCACGAACTGCACTTGAGCCGCAGCACACCAAGCAGTGCCTCGGAGAAGATACCTCCTGACATCTTGCTGGTGCCGAGAACACGGTTGACGAAGATGATAGGCACTTCCTTGATACGGAATCCGCACTTGTACGCCGTGAATTTCATCTCGATTTGGAAAGCGTATCCCTTGAAACGGATTTTATCCAGTTCGATGGTTTCAAGGACTTTGCGCCTGTATCCGACGAACCCTGCTGTAGTGTCATGTACGGGAATGCCGAGAACGGTACGGACGTACTTGGATGCAAAATAACTCATCAAGACGCGTCCCATAGGCCAATTGACGACATTGACACCGCTGACATACCGGCTTCCGATGGCCACATCAGCATCTTCTTCAGTAAGCGCGCTGCTGAGTTTGAGCAAATCCTGCGGGTTATGGCTGAAATCGGCATCCATCTCGAACAGATAGTCGTAACCATGCTCCAACCCCCATCGGAATCCGCAGATATATGCCGTACCGAGACCTTGCTTGCCCTGACGCTCAACAATGAAAAGGCTATCAGCGAACTCACTCTGCATCAACCGCTTGACAATAGCCGCCGTTCCATCGGGCGAACCGTCATCAATGACAAGCACGTGGAAATCGACGGGGAGATCCAACACCGCCCGAATAATGGCTTCGATGTTTTCTTTTTCGTTGTAAGTAGGAATAATAACCAATCGTTTCATACTATTTGCGCGTTAGATGAATATGAAAAAGGTCTTTGATGCTTTCATCATCAGGGAACACAACAGACCCTTTAAGGGGTTGGTCGCCAAGCGTAAAGACAGGACTGCACCTTGTCCGATAGAGAGGCGTAAGGAAGAAGTCCGTACCAGCCTGCTGGTTCTGTTTGAGGAGTTCGTCGGCAATGGTCCGGTATGCCAGTTCAGGAATGTTGTTTTCCTGAGACAGGTGACAGAGGAAGATGTTGCGCAGCCCGGGGTGGAAATTCTGCGCGAGCAGTTGGGCGCACGTCTGGTTGCTCTGATGCCCTGTCGGCGAAAGAATACGTTCCTTGAGGTAGGTAGGATACGAGCCACTGAGGAGACGATGCTCATCGTAATTGGCTTCGATAACAAGGTGGTTGGCCTCACGGATAGCCTGTTCGATTTCGGAGTTGGGTTCTCCGCAATCGGTAATAAGGACAAAGCACTGTCCGCATGCACGGAGTTTGTA
>JAGCWE010000038.1 GCA_017962005.1 Paludibacteraceae bacterium
AACATGCAGCGCACGCTTATCGACCAGTATTTCAGCCGCATCATCAACGGCTTCGCGGGCGTTATCATCAACACCGGCGAGGACAACTATCTGACTACTGCCGATGCGGTCGAAGCCGCCCATACGGTGCTCGCGAGCGACCTTATCAACGAGCAGCTGGCTCTCATGGCGGGACTGAAGGAGGAGCAGATGGGACTCGGACACGCCTTTGAGATGGATCCGATGCTTGAGAACGGGTTCCTTTTGGAACTGGCGCAGGCGCAGATGACGCGCGAGATATTCCCCAAAGCCACATTGAAGTATATGCCCCCGACCAAGTTTATGACCGGCAACATCTTCCGCGGACACATTCAGGACGCGCTCTTCAATATGGTGGGTATATGGACGCATCAGGGCATCCAGTTGTTGGGTATGCCTACTGAGGCTATCCACACGCCCTTTATGAGTGACCGTTACCTCAGTATTGAGAACGCCAAGTATATCTTCAACAACATGCGCGACATAGGCGAGGAGATGGAGTTCCGCGAGGGAGGTATCTGCCGTACAAGGGCGGCGCTCGTGCTGGACAACAGCATACGCCTGCTCGAGGAAATGGTGCGCGAAGGGCTGTTTACTGCTCTTGAAAAAGGCATCTTCGGCGATGTGAAGCGTCCGAAGACAGGCGGCAAGGGCTTGGCGGGTGTGCGCATGAAGAAAGACAACTATTTCAATCCGTTTATCGAACTAATGAAAGGGAAAAGATAATGAGTGAAGGACTGTACAGCATGGAGGCGAAGGACTTTGACAAGACCCTCGACCTGACCAAAATCAAACCATACGGCGACACGATGAACGACGGCAAGGTGCAGCTTTCTTTCACCTTGCCTGTCCCTTGCGGAGCCGAAGCGGTGGAAGCCGCTAAGCAGCTGCTCAAGGAGATGGGGCTTAACAATCCCTCTGTCGTGTACTATAAGGAACTCACCCCGGGATTCACCTTCTTCAACTGCTACGGCTCGTGCACGCACACGGTCAACTATTCGTCCATCTACGTGCCCAAAGTGGAGTCGAACGTGCTTTCTATGCCCGACACGGACGAGTATATCCGTCAGCATTTCGGCAGGAAGATTGTGATTGTGGGAGCCTCTACGGGTACCGATGCGCACACGGTGGGTATCGATGCCATCATGAATATGAAGGGCTATGCCGGTCACTACGGACTGGAGCGTTACGATATGATTGAGGCGTACAATCTCGGCTCGCAGGTGCCTAACGAGGATTTCATTGCGAAGGGTGTGGAACTGCACGCCGATGCCCTGATTATCTCGCAGACGGTCACGCAGAAGGACGTGCACATCAAGAACCTGACCAACGTCATCGAACTGATGGAGGCGGAAGGTCTGCGCGACAAGATGATTTGCTGCTGCGGCGGTGCCCGTATCACGCACGAACTGGCGCAGGAACTTGGCTTTGACGCAGGATTCGGTATGAATACCTACGCCGATGATGTGGCGTCCTTTATCGTGCAGGAGATGGACAAACGTGGTATGAAATAAATTCACTCTGATATTCCTTTTTAGTATGACTGATTTTTCCTGTATTACCGGCCGACTGCTCCGTTTCGGATTGCTTTGGGTGTGGGCTGTGGCGGCTTTGCCTGTTGTGGCGCAGCGGAACAGTCCTTTCGCGTTTGACGACGACTATGTCTTCTGGGGCTATCCGGTTGTCTATTTGAACTATCAGGCGAAAGCGGCGTATCCGCTTATCGACAGGATGCTGCAGGCGTATCCGCCTGTGGAGGAGATCGACAGGCATCGCTGGCTGACGCTTGTCACGCTCGACCAGTTCCTTCATGATGCCGAATACTACAGGAGGGACGCTTTCTATTCTTTCGTCAGCGGGCGCATGGCGCGGATGCTCGATGGAATGGACGGGACTGTCTTCTCCGGTGTGCGTGTGTACAAACTCTATGGCAGCGGCTTTATCCTTCGGACAAGGAATACGACGGTTGCCATCGACCTTGTTCCCGGAGGAACGACGTCCAAGCCTTTCCTTACGGACTCTGTGATATACGAGATTGTCAGTCGCTGCGATGCCCTCCTCATCACCAACTCCGATGGAGGACACGCCAGCCGCAACGTGGCGAAGATGTTTGTCGATGACGGAAAAACGGTTGTGCTGCCCGAGGGACTGTGGTCCAACTTGGGAGATATAATGCCCGTCGGGGCGGACACGCTGCAAACGCACGAACTGGGTGCGATGACGCTGCACGTGCTCCCGGGGCACAGGGGAAACGCAAGGAACAATATCTATGTCATGGACTTTCATGGTAACGGCATTGTGGCGCATACGGGAGCACAGGACAATGACAATGATTGGGACTGGATGGACAGTGTGCACGACCTGTACAGCATAGACGTCCTTTTGACTAAAAGCACGGACAATTTGGAGTCTTTCCTTGAGGGCTTCCGCCCGCGCGTGGTGATTACGGCGCACGAAAACGAGATGGAGAGTGCTGTTGACAGGCGCGAATCCTATTGGGAGGCGCAGAAGAGGATGAAGGGCGTCGCTGACCTCGGTATCCCTGGTGTTATTATGACGTGGGGGGAGGCGTACGACTATGCCGATACTGATTCACCGAACATATCCTCTTCTGCCTCCAAAGTGATGCGGAATGGTATCCTGTATATCGAACGGAAGGGTGCTCTCTATACGCCCGCTGGTATCAAAGTGAAATGATAGTCTGACCATATATGAATATCTCACACCTTAACGTCTGTACATTTATGAAACATCATATACTTACTGCCTTCTTGATGCTCAACGCAGCCTTTGCTGCTACGGCACAGACTTCCGACTACAAGCTTGGGCAGGCTGCTACGGCATTCAATGCCATTGACGACATGCTCCAGACATACCGTCCTGCAACGGAAATACCGCTGCCGCGCGAATTGGCGCTTGTCAGTCTCGACCAGTTGTTGCACGATACAGACAACGACGCGACAGAACCGTTCTATGCCTTCATCAATACACGGATGAGGCGTGTGCTTGAGGACTTGGACAGACCCGTTGCGAAAGGCTTGCGTATATACAAACTGTATAACGACGGGTTTATCGTGAAGTCTCCCAAAGCTACTATTGCCATTGACCTTATTCCGGGAGGCTCTGATGCCAAGCCGTTCATCACGGACTCCGTCGTGTACGGAATAGCGGGTAAGTGCGATGCGCTGTTCATCTCGCATTTTCATGCTGACCATGCCAATCTCAATGTCGCAAAGTCGTTTGCGGCACGCGGAAAACTCGTCATTGCACCCAAAGACTTGTGGGTGGGGGTTGACCCGCTTATCCGACCATTGGAAAAGGAGAATCAGGAGTTTGATGTGGAGTTTGAGGAACTGGACCTGACGCTCCACGTCCTCCCGGGACACCAGGGCGATGTCTATAACAACATCAATGTTGTCGAGTTTCACAACGAAGGCACGGTGGCGCAGACCGGTGACCAGTGGGGCACGGCGGATCTTGTGTGGATTGACCGTGTGCATGAGAAATATGATATTGATGTGCTGATGCCCAACTGCTGGGTTAATGATATGAAGCGCACCATACAGGGCTTTGGACCCCGACTCATCATCACGGGGCATGAGAACGAACTGGGAGAGCACTCCATAGACCATCGCGAAGCATATTGGATGACCGTCAGGAAGATGGAGAAGATGGAGGATCTCAATATCCCCTATGTGCTCATGACATGGGGCGAATGGTACGATTATCAGAAATAAACAACTAAAAAAACAAACATCTATGAGGAAAAGACTATTGTTGGGGTCACTTTGGGTGGCGATGATGTTTGCTGCGGCGGGCATCGCCAAGGCGGAAACTGTCAGCCTGAAATGGAAAGGCGAAAACGTGGAGTTCACGTCGGGTATGGCGACCATCGACGGAACGACGATTATGAAAAGCGGAAGGGATCTTCTTGTACTGCTCGGACCGGACGAGGAAGACGGCGAAGAGATTTCCGTGCTGCCGGGCAGGTCGCTCTTCACCTACAACGGCGACGATTATGACAAAATCACTTTCGCCGTACTGAAGGACCTCCATATGTATTGCTACGGCAGCAAGATGTTCCAGATTACGGGCAGAAGCGGCAAGCCGGTCACAGTGCAGTTTTTGAAGCCTCTACTTTCAGCCGTCACCGGCGATGTGAGGCTTATTCTCTCCCATTTTTCGTCTGAGGAAGGCTATACGCGGCCGTTGTTTTACCTGAGTTACGCCAATGTGTATCTCAACGAGGAGGAAGCCCTCCACAAGGTTAATATCAAATTAATTAAAAATGCGGACAAAGGACTGCTTTTCTAC
>JAGCWE010000039.1 GCA_017962005.1 Paludibacteraceae bacterium
CACTTTCGTTGAATAACCAAACTTGTTACGCAGGCTTTTTCCTGCGAAAGAACAAATGATGTATAACAACCAAACTAACATGACTATGAAGAAGAATTTGTTTGTTGCGGCACTCCTGCTGGTTGCGGGACTGCTGAACGCACAAACCCGCACCGAAATAGACGGCGTGTGGTACCTGCTTGACGAGGAGAACAAGACCGCCACGGTCACTTTCCGCCCGAACGACACAAACGCGGACATGGTGGCGGAGGACAACTACACGGGCCGTCTCAACATCCCGTCCATCGTCTCCGTTTACGACCAGGAAACCTACAACTACGTTGATTACACCGTTACCGCCGTGGGTGACAGCGCATTCGCCAAAAGCCCCTATCTGAAGGGAGTCACCATCCCTGCCACTGTCAAGACATTAGGTCTGTATCTGGCAGCAGAGTCATACCTCAACGAATGGGACAAAGGCATTGATGAAATCATCATCTCCGACGGCAACGAGCCTATCGAGTTCACTTCCAGGCAGGGCGACACGGGAGAGGAGTTCTCCTTCCAGGAGGCGGCAATGACCTGCACCTACCTCTATCTCGGGCGTAACATCACCGTGAAGAAAGACGCTGATTGGGACATCCCCATCTTCCACACATGGGGCAGCGTGGAGGAGGTGGTCTTCGGCGAGAATTTCACCGAAGTGCCCCTTGCTTTCTGCCCATACAGCCGCAACCTGCGCAGCATACAGATTAACAGTTCAAAGCTGCTTGAGGCAGGACCGCGTATGTTCGCCTTCCTTGATGAGGACAAACCGCAGCCGGACGCAACCGCTATCACCCTCTATGTACCTTACGGTATGAAGAGGACATATTCTGCCGATGAATACTGGCGCCGCTTCACTATAGAAGAAATGGATGACGCACAACGCTACGGCATCAAATATGTGCCCGATTATTTCCACTTCTATGTTGACGGTCTCTATTACCTGCGCACCAGCCGTGGTGTCAGCGTGGTGATGCCGCAGGTGTGGTACATCAACCGCGACGGCTCCTATGTAAGCCAGTGGAGCAGCGAGTTCCCCTACAAGCAGTCTGAAATCACTATTCCCGAATCAATCACTCTCTATCTTAAAGATTATACCACCTATTCCCTTACGCCGAAGGATGGCTATGAGAAAACCACCCTTACCGTGGCAGGCATTGGCGACTACTGCTTCCGTGGTGCACGCAACCTTGAGCAACTGACTATCCCGAATACTATAGCAGAAGTAGGAATGGAAGCCTTTGAAGATGCCCTCAACCTCAAGTCGCTTGACATACCCGAATCCGTCATCCACGTCGGCTGGCTCGCATTCGCACGCGCAGGCTTTGAGGAAATTACTCTTCCTGCTTCGCAGAGCCAATGGGAAAGCGACGCCGCATTCCAAGAGTGCATCAATCTGCGCAAAGCGGTGTTCAAGAAAGGCACCACGCACATTCAGGACCGCATCTTCTTCGGCTGCGAGGCATTGCGCGTGGTAGAAATCCCCGACGGCGTACTTGAGATTGGCGCCGGTGCTTTTGCCGGCTGCTCGGCCCTGCGGGACCTGCACCTGCCTGACGGACTGCATACCATCCGCAACCGCACCTTCCGCGGCTGCCCGCTCCGCTCACTCGAGATACCCGCAACCGTAGAAGAGATAGAAGGCTCAGCCCTCCTCGGCGTGCCATTGAGCCGCCTGACCGTCAACCCTGACAACCGGACATTCGACTCACGCGACAACTGCAATGCCATCATCCGCAAAAAGGACAATACGCTGGTGAGCGCCTGCAACGGCTCGTTCATCCCGGAATCGGTTGACTCGATTGCCCCCGAAGCCTTTGTGGAACTGGAAGGTATCCGTTCGCTCACGCTGCCCAAGAACCTGAAGAGAGTCTCCAACACGGGACTGATGAACCTTGAGAATCTCACGCTCATCACATCATACATTGAAACCCCAGCCGGTGTGCTCGAAAGCGGTGCCATAGAGGACTGGTACAACATCGACCTTTACGGCTCCATCACGCTTTATGTTCCCGCCGGAACAAAGACCGCGTACCAGGCGGACGAAGAGTGGGGCAAGTTCAAAAACATTGTCGAGATGGAGGGTGAGAACAAGCCCGCCGACGTGGCAGACCTGCGCCCTGTCACAGAGGACGGAGCCTCTGACTTCAGCAACCTGGAAGGCAAAGACCTCTCCAACGCACTTATCGGGAACATGTATGTCACCTGCGACCTCACCAACGGCGACGGATATAACAGTACGGACAAAGCCCTTGTCTTCAACACCGTTGTGGACCAGCTCATGCTGGACAACATCGCCGCCCACGAAGGCAACATGGACGTGCTGCGCAACAACTTCAGCGGCATCGTGCTGGAGATACCAGCAGGCAAAGGTACTGTCACCATTGAGGCGAAAGTGACCGGCAAGCGCGCGATAGCGGCTTATATCTCCGGTCACGACGGCTTATCCGTCAGTGAGGCTCCCGCCACAAAGACCGAGATTGACATACCATTTGACGAAGAGGAGAAGGCATTTGTCTATATCTACGGCATTTACGACGACGGCGAAGCGCTGCCCGCACCGCAGCGTGTGGCGTCGAAGATACAGCGCGCTCCCGCAGCCTCCGAGGATGACGACCTTACGGCAGGAACGGTCAATATCTACAGCGCAAAGTGGACTATCAGCGAGGTAACTGCTGCGGAGCAGACCGAAGCAGACGCAACGACCGCCGTGCAGAAGGTGGTCCGTGACGGCAAAGTGTTCATCCTCCGCGACGGAAAGACGTACAACATGTTCGGCGCTGAAGTGCAGTAAACGAGTGCGGAGGCTTGTCCTCCACAACGATTCATACGGTCAGTGGGGTGTGTATGCGCCCCACTGACTGCTTAGCGGGTGCAAAGATACGATAGCGGGGATTGGCATTGTCCCACTGCGTCCCACTGCGTCCCAATAATGCACAATAAGTCACACTTTCGCGTTCGGCAACAACGCCCTTGGGGGCTGTCGCAATTGTCAATACCGCTTCGTCGGAAGTGACTCGTCTAACGACTTTCGACATCATCGAAAGTAAATGACTCGTACTTCCTCCTCTCCGACTTCGAAAGCAAGACTTTCTTGTCGATTTTTATATACCCCTCCATAATATAGCAAAAAAATGGCCTAAATCTATCACCTAAAAAGCAACTTTTTTCAAATGTATATACATTTTCTTTGTCAACCATTGATGTTATCCATTGCCAATTATGCCACTTACCTCTGACATTTATATATGGTTCATTGATTAATTAATCATTGCGTTGTTACTTCTCTATCCTATAAATCACATCTCTTTCTCGTTGCTCAAACTTTTTAGGATAGACATCGCGTTCCTTAGGAATGTCAGCAGATATAACACGTCGCTCATAGATATGAAAACGTAGGCAACTTTTTGTCTCCTTCAGTATGGTATCTACTATATCCTTACGAAAGTAGAAGAATAAGTCGGAATCATTGACAAAATACGCAGATGCCTCTTTCCCATCTTGATCGTAATAAATCATCGTGTTCACATCAAATCGCAGTCCAAAACGTACAGCCCATTTTGTGCGCAAATATTCAAAGTTACGATATCTGTACCGGCTTCCGCTCCAACTAGAAAAGCCATAATATCCTAATAGTCTTCTCTCTTCATCCCAATACTCGTCTTTTTCACGCGATTCTAACAACCGCCATCCTATTTCTGCTCCATATGTATGATCTGTATCTATCGAATCCACCACCTCTAGTTTAGCTATAGTCTTGTCTGACATCTTCTCCTTTGCAAGTTCCACGTGCCCTGATATATAGTAATTGGCATATTTATCTGAAATTTCTTGCTTTAATCTTCCATGCATCATCACCCATTCTCCTTCATATCCTGGCAATTGGTTAATAAATAATTCCTTCATAACTTTGATGTCATCTTTCATTATCCATTCTCCTAAATCATCTCTATTCTTAGGCATCAAGCTACGGCTCACTAAACTACATTTCTTCGGGAAATATGGCATAGATGGATCTACATCAAATAATTCCGTACGGAATGTATCCTTATATACGGGATTAATATAACTGTTTAATATCAACCATCCATATAATTCCATTAACGCAAAACGTCCGTATTTTTCTCCGAATCCTATATGCTTTGAACTACGATAACTTGCTTTCTCATACGCTTCTTTGTTGAGTTTTGCGCATATTTCCTCGTCATATCCATTCTGCCGACATCTTGTTAAAAGCATACCATACACTTTCTGTTCCGATAGTTGTTTTATGGTAAAATTTGAGGAATAACTTGCGCTATATAACGGACGAATATTGAATTTATCAAAATCGTAGTCAAACAAGCCAAACGTGTCAACCTCTCGACATTTCACAATCTTCCATTTCTCCGTCTTATTCTTACTCAATATGGTTCTGTCATGTGCAACTCCCCATCTATACGCTCCATAGCTGTATAATGTTTCCAACGCATCCAGCAGCAGCACACAATTCGATGTGTACTCCCGCATATAATCTTCAAGCAATTCCACCACCGTTTCATATCGCGCCTTTTCTTCCGCTCGTAGCCCAATTCCGGTCAATACCGTCACAACCGACTCGAACATGAATGCGTCGGGAATCCGCAGCCCCTTCGCAAATACATCGGGACTTACATCGTCAAAGTGTCGCATCGTATGTGCAAATAGCTGCTTATGATATATCTCCCGGAACTCCCTATCCATTATTCCGCACATCACAATATTGCAACTGATTATATCATCCCACTCATAAGTCTCCAGCATATAATCATCATGCAGAGCCCCTTGCATCTCCTGCATCTGTGGGTATGTGACAAATCGGTTATTCCAATATTGATCTATTTCTATAGGCTGCATAGCCGCGAACAATGGTAGGAACTCTCTGAAATGAGATAGATTATGTTCGACACATACCCTTCGATAGATGTTTTTACACAACTGCTCTTTTATACCTGCGTCCTTTGCTTTGCTTGTAATGATGGTTCGTAGTGTCTCAATACCGGTCAAGGAAGCAAGCACTCCATCTAAATTCTCAAACATAGCTGTAATGGTTTCCATACTTGGCATCAATGCACACCATTGCTCCCCATACTTTTCCGGAACCAAGAACACCAGACTTTTCACAATATCCTGTCCATAAGTATGGCGTTCTTCCCCGAATAGTTTTGCTTGTTGTTCTGTTACATAGGATATAAAATCTGCCTTCTCAGCATGTGTCGCGATGATCTGTTCTGCTATATGATATCCCGCTATCATATCGTACGTGAAATGTACATAGGACTCAGTCCCTTCCATCTCTGTCGTGCAACATCCTTCATCCACTATGCCACGAGCATATTCATTCTGATCAAATTTCTCATAGAAGTCCGGCACATATGGCATATCGCGCTTATTACTCTCCCATATCGCTCGCGCATAGTTTCGTAATCCTTTCTGTATTTCGTATGCACGCATTTCAAAGTCGGGATGCTCTTTGTTCGCCACCGCCTCTATCATCTGCTTACTATATTTCATCATGCTCTCTGTCAATGAGGTGCCGGTGATATCGAAATCATGCTTCCCTTTATTTGTCTGGCAGAATATCTTCAAAAGCAATGGATGCTGAAATTCCGACAAGTTAGGATGCGGATTGGGGCGGATATCGTACTCCGCGAAATACTTTTTCACAGCCATCTTTACCTCATTGGGTTCAATGCCGCTCAACTCGTATGAGTTCTCTATTTCATCCACTTTGTCAGGCCCATATATCACCGATATATAATCTTTCTGACTTCGGCATGTCGTGATTAGCAACAAGTGACTACGCTCTTGTATTCTACGCTCCACTTCCACCAAATCATCCTTCCATCTCTTCGTATATGGATCTGCTTCATTAAGTCCATCAATGATAATTGGCATACGGCACTTATATCGCTCTCCCATGAAATCCAGCATGTCCATGATACTATCCATATCCGTATCACTTGCTATATTCAACTTCTTCGCCATAATATCGGCCAACGATTTTTCCTTACCGAAGTCGCGCCCTTGCAAAAATAATACTGGCAATGATGGCTTTCGCTGAAGTAAATTCATCGCTACCGAACAAGCAAAATGCGTCTTGCCATATCCAGGTTCGGCAAAGATGGAATGGATCTTTTTCAATAGCAGCCGTAACGTCTGATCCAGATTTAGTATTCCCGGCTGCTGACGACAAATCAACTTGTCTATTTCATAAATACGATCTCGATGCCCTTCGAAATAGAAAGATGTGCTGGCAGACATCTCATGATTCTCAGACTTCTGTATAATAGTTCTCAGTTCCTTATTTATTTCATCGATGTTATGTCCCCTCTGTTCTATAAACTGATTTACTATCTGAAGTATCACCTGTACGTGCTCCAGCAGATCTTCCTTTTCCAGATATGGAGCCAAAGCATCCGCCAATGCTACTCTGTTCTTTTGTTCCTCATCATAGAGTTGAAAATACCTATCCGTAAATTGAGTATGCGTGTATCCATCCTTTTTGAGCATGCCGTGATGCTTCATATCGTCTCGGATGCCATCAACAACCTGCTCGATCTTTTTTCTTAGTGTCTGCATTGCTGCTTCTGAATCGACAACGGTCAATAGTTGCCTCTCCATTTCAGAAGGGACATGCAAATCTACATCGTATTTATTTCTTAGTTTCTCTAATGTGTCCTTTGTTATAGAATCAATAGTCCGCTTTCCTAAAAAATTACCGTCAAAATAGTAATGGAATATCCCATTATATTTGTCCTGTTCGTTAAGGTATAATGCTTCAAACTCTCCTTTGCTCCACGGATCAATCAGGCAATTGCTACTTACTATTTCCAACTGCTCTTTCAATGTCGTATATGCATTTTGGTCAAAATTACCTGGAGTACATAATATCCATAATTTGAGTTTTTCTCCTTTACATTCCACAGCTTTCGTGAAGCCTGCAACCAATTCATCCCTATGTCCTTTACCTAAGGGTGAGTTATTAGGGTCTTTCCCTTTCCAATATTTTGCTTGCCAACCTACCACATCGCCGGCATTTAATGCAACACCATGATAGTCCGTGGACTTGGTTATCAAGATATATGACTCCGCACCAGGGGTGTTATAGTTATAATCTTCTATCCCGCAATCGTTGAAATAACGCAATATAATATGGCGACAGAACTGTTCAAACACGGCCCTCTCTCCTTCCTCTGTTTTCAGCAATTTGTTCCAATCAATTATCATAGCACGTCGTTATTTGTGGGTAATACGGACAACATCCCCGGCACACCTCATGTGCTACACAATCATTATGTTCGCATCGGTTCTGCTGCCGATTTCTATATCCTTTAAACATATTTACCCATATATCATAAAAATCATATTCTTTCAAACTCCATGCATCCCTTCCTCCACTAAACGAACAAGGCGACACATTCATCTTGTGATCTACGTATACAGAGAAGTATCCTGCTTCACATACATCCACCAACTCAGGTCGTCCAAATCCTGCATGCAACAAGTTCGGCACAAAGCATGCATCAAAACCTATCTTCAACCCCTTATTTTGATGCGCATTCACCATCTTCACAAATCTATCTAATTGCTCCCCTCTCCTTAGCGCATCTTCTTTTGTTCCTCTTCCTGCAGGTTTATACGTTAAAAAAATGATTGCATTCACTCCGGCAAAATGTGCTTCATATTTACCACTCACAATCTCAATTGCTTCCTCGATATTCTTTGCTGATAGTACATAGTGTATGTTTGTTCGAATCGTATACTTCCGCAGCATCGCAATCTTCTCTTCTTGCAATTCAGTCACGCTCGTTACCGACAATGCCACTGCTCCAACCTTGCCTTGTATCGCTCTACATACATCCTCTGTCAGAAATATACCATTAGTAGTAAAGTTAGGTACGATTCCTCTCTCTAACGTAGCATCAATTATCTTCACAAAATCCGGATGCTCCAATGGTTCACCTCCGCCTATTGCTACCTGAAACACATTCCCATATTCAGGATGACGCATCGCGTCCAGCACCTTGCAATAATCATTTACGGACAAAAAATCATTATTACGCGCACTCTCACGATAGCAATATGCGCATTCCTTTGAGCAATGGTTCGAAATAGAGAGATCTGCCAATTCCGGTACTGGCGCCCATGACGGATTATCATGCAGCGTCTTTCCCCAACGCATCGTCAAGCCTGTATGTGCATCGGCTCTAAAATGGTAATCTTTAATATCCCTTCGCAGCATTAATATTGTTCAACTTGTGTTGCTCCAAACCCTTGGAATAATTCACTCATCTTTCTGTTGTGAATATATTCCCCTCTGATAAAATTAAACAATTCATCTTCACTCATTTCCAACGGATCTGTCTTCATGCCTTCTTCTTCGAGCATTTCTTTATTTAAGCAATCTCCATCATCATCTTGGAAGGTCATTAGATAAGTATATATCTCATGCTCGTGCATATATGTCACTGTGCCGTTTTCAAGCATAAACTTTTTCAAAGCCTCTGCCATACGCACTCTTCCTGCCTCGGGCTCATATCCCTTGTAATGACCTAAAAAACAATTCACGATTCTCTCATCCATAGTGATGATGTAACTTACAGAACTACTATTTGTCACAAAATCTGTTCTCAATTTCATATTCTTACTCCTATTAAATATGTTACATTTTCATGATTATCCTAAATCATCTGTTCCACTTCTTTCTTTGCGTGCTCCAAGATGGCTTTCCTTTCTTCTTGCATAGATTTTGCTTTTTGTCGAATAGCCTTTATATATTCTACAAGTTCCTATTGCTTTTGAAGTGAAGGAACAACAATAGTTAGGTTGGAATATTCTTGCATTATTAGATTTCTTATATCATTAGTTTATCTTCTTTCGCAGTCATTAATTCCCTTTATTTTATACTGATAAAGTCACTTAATGGATGGATATGTGCCACTTGAGTATATTTCTTTTTGTGCAAGTCTATCGGCTGGTCAAACTCTTTTGGCTTATTCGGGTCAAAGAGAAAAACGGCATAATAAGGCGCGTTCTCTGCAGTAAATCCCTTTTCACGCAAAGCCTCTGCTGTCCAAATTCGGAAACCTATATTAGTCTGCTTGAATAACTGCGGATTGTCGCCGTTTGTATGTATGCAGATATATCCCAAACGCTCAAAGCCTTGCTTGACAAGCAACGAGCCTTTAGAATCGCCTGCACGCACATACGTGATACCTGTTTGCATTGCCAACTTGCGGTCTTTCTCGCGCATATGGTTGACAAGTACCGTTGCTTCCTGTGCGTTTTCGCGCATCTTGTCAAATAATTTCTTGCGTGCATTATCATCTTCCAATGCTTCACGGCGCGCAAGCGAAAGTTGCGCAAACGATTTGTCTTGCTCAATGCCAATATATTTGCGGCCGAGCAAATTAGCAGCAATGCCGGTTGTACCAGAGCCACTAAACGGGTCTAAAATGGTGTCGCCCTCATTAGTAGAAGCAAGGATAATTCGGTATAACAGGCGAAGCGTCTTTTGTGTCGGGTGTTTGCCTTGTTCCTTCTCCCATCTGCCGACAGCCGGAATACACCACACATCCGTCATTTGTGTGCCGCCGTTCAACTGTTTCATAACTTCATAGTTGAACTTGTGCGTTTTTTTTTCGTGCTTACGCGCCCAAATAATGAGTTCGGTCGAGAAGTTGAAATACTTACACGACAAATTGGGTGGCGGGTCGGTTTTCCGCCAAGTGATTGTATTTAGTACCTTATAGCCCAACTCTTGCAAACAGCGCATAACCACGTGGATATTATGGTGTGTACCACTAATCCAAATTGTGCCGTTGTCTTTGAGTTTGGAACGACAGAGGCCAAGCCATTTGCGATTAAACTCGTATATGTATTCAGGTGTTCCGCCTTTGTCCCACTCTCCCTTATCCACACAAACTTGCTTGCCGCTTTGCACACTTATGCCGCCATTACTCAAAAAATAAGGCGGATCAGCAAAGATAGCATCAATAGAATTATCTTCTATCTCTTGCAAACGTTCCATGCAATCACCTTGCAGGATACGGAAATCGGGATATGCAGGTGTTATGCTCATTATAAGTTTTTGAGTAATTTTTCGTAAGCACCCCAAGACAAGAAACGTCCTTCTCCGTTAGGATAGTTTACGTCTTCCTGCCCCCAAATCCATTTGTATGCCTTAATCAATTCTTCCGGATTCTCTCCTGTTTGGAAAGATAAAGCGTGAATATCTGCAATGAAGTCATTGGGTTCTTCTCCCTTTAAGGTTTTCTCAAGCAGAGCAATAAGTTTCTTACCTTCTGCCGGATTTTCTTCGCATTTGGCGGTCACATCATCCAATATCTGTTGGTGTGAAATCTGCCAAAGGAAATTTTCGCATGGGTCAAAGATGAAAACCAAAATGTCTTCCTTTTTAGGACGTCCATACACACTTTTACCTCCGGGCTTTGTGATAACGATTTTGCGACCATCATCACATTGTTCAACCTCATAGCCTCGATATTCAATAGCGATTACCTTTTCCGCAAACTCCTCGCGAGGCGCATTACGGATGTTTAACTTCTTTAAGTCAATAGTGTGTGAATAGACGTTCTTTGCCATATTATTTGATTTTAGAAATAAATTCGCTAATTGTGGTCAGATTATAAATGCTCGGTATAGCAGCAAATGCTTCTTCCAATTTGTTGCGTGCGCTATTCCAACCAATACCGTCAGTAATCCAAACAAACTCAAAGCCGGGCACACCATTCACTTTTGGGGCAACATCTGTGTACGAACGTGCTACCTCATTGAGTTTGGAACCGCCGCCGGAATAGAAGTTCACTTCGATAAGATAAGTCTTTCCATTAGCGGAGATTGCAAAGTCGAATACTTTTTGGTCTGCACCAAGAACGGCCGCGATTGCAGGGAATTCCTTAGATGATACTTGTTCACGATAAGCAATACCGGCATTAGCAAGAATACGAGCAACAAGCGTTTCCGTTATCTTTCCACTTCGGTTCTTGCGTGCATTTGTGTCAAGTCCTGTTTCCACGCCGAACACATAGTCTACCAAGTCCTTCACTTCCTTGTTTTTGAAGACCTTATCAAGACCCGTTCCTTCAATGAATTTCATCACGCCATCCACTGAACCAAACAACGAATGAACCGAGTGCATTGAACCATCGTTGTCAATGTATTTCTTGTCATCCTTCTTGCGTGTGGCAATGAGAATATCCATTCCTTCAAAGACACGTGGGTCACGATTCCAAAGTGCTTCAACTGCCTCGCGGAGATTTTCTTTACCGATGAGATAGTTCAGCGTGTTCAGACTAATCTCGATGTCTGCCACATTGCGCGCAATCTTCGGAAAGTCACAATAAAAATCAAGCGTTGCGTTCGTTTCGCGCAACTGAGATATGAAAAGGTTAAATTGTTCTGTAGTGTGTGCTGCCATGGTAATTATGCCACATTGAGTTTTGTATCTTGGTAATTATGCACTAATATCTCCTGTAATTTCCCTCGTTTGTTAGGATTCGAATTGACACTACGAGACGCCCAAACACGATCAATTACATATTGAAGATAAAGGTCATCAAAAAACATATCCGCACAATCTGAATTGCTCAACATGAACTTATACCCGGCTGCTTCTACTTTGTCACAGAATTCTTTCAGTCGATGTTGCGCTAAATCGTTGAACGATTCTTTTGTGTAGTCATTAAAACTACTGGTATTATTCAATGGACGATAGGGCGGGTCGAAATAAAAGAGAGTTCGTCCTTCTGCATGTGAAAATGTTTCTTGATAGTCACCAGTTAGAATTTCAACTTTCTCTAATAATTTGCTATCTGCATAAATCGTGTTTGCATCGCAAATAGTCGGGGTTTCGTATCGCCCAAATGGCACATTGAAAAGACCTGCTTTATTTACACGATACAAGCCATTAAAACAAGTACGATTAAGGAAGAAAAACAAAGTGGTGTTGCGGATGGGATTCAGTTGTTTAGTGTTGAATTCATCGCGCATCATCAGATAATAATTCTTGCGACTTTCTTCCGACTTAAGGGAATAATATTCCTTCTGAATTTCTTTTAGAGATTCCACCAACTCATTGGGAAATTCTTTCACCACCTTATAACAAGTCGTGAGATCGGGATTGATGTCGTTAATGATGGCTGATTTGATGTTTGGGTGTGTCTGCAACATGTAAAAGAGCATCGCTCCTCCGCCTACGAAAGGCTCAATGTAAATGACATTCTCCCATTGGTCAAAGTCAGCAGGAAGCAATGCTTCGAGTTGTTCAATGAGTTGCGTTTTTCCGCCTACCCATTTGACAAATGGTTTCGCTTTCATTGTAATTGTTTTGATTATAGTTATTTTCTCTTGTTTATTCCGCTCTTGTTTTAACCGTTTCTTCACACGTTTCTCAGCCGCTCGTACCCTCGCAAAACCAGTATAATTGCGGTCTTGGATGTGGGGGATATCGGGTGATTACTGCGCGATGATTGTCAAAAGCAATCTTCTTTTTTTGATTTGCTGTGCCGTAACCTTTGTGTTTTTATGACTAATCGATGACTACAGCTGTACCGCTAATAGAAATCATAATCATGCTGTTTCCCTGCCCCATCGTCTCGTAGCCAAAACTCACTCCAACGATAGCATTGGCGCCCATTTCCTTTGCGCGCTGCTGCATCTCTTTCTGCGCTGTCTCGCGTCCTTCGAGCATAGCATTCTCATAACTCTCGGTTCGTCCGCCAAAGAAATCGCGGATTGATGCGCCGATGTCTTTCAGGAAATTCATTCCGAAAATAACCTCTCCGGAAACAAGACCTTTGTACTCTTTGATAGTGTGCCCTTCAATCGTGGGCGTTGTTGTTATAATCATATCTGTGTGTTTTAATAATTCGTATTTTTCGACCGTGAGCCCCACTCACGACTTTATTTCTTTTCTCTTTTTTATTCCGCTTTGATTTATCGACATATAGGCGTTACGGGGTATTTCCCTATGCACATCGGTGTAATCACGTATCCCACCCTACCTTATATATACGCAGTATATATCCCGTAATTTTTATTTTCTTTCTCGGTCGTCGCTCGGTCGTCGCTCGGTGAGATGAGTCTCTTTTGCTGCCTCAAGTGATTTTTGCTGACGCAAAAACTTCCTTAGATGGCAAAGATGTAGCACAGGTGAATTAAATTGTATTTTCATGCTATTTGCATTTTTTGCGTATATACGCATTTTTTGCGAGTACAAAAGTACTGTTATTTTTGAATTGAGCAAATCTTCAGTTGAAATTTTTGCGTATATACGCGTTTTTTGCGAGTACAAAAGCTACTTGTATATGGATAGCAGTCGGGCGCGACGCGCATGACGATATGCTCTTTCTTTTTGCCCTGCGGACCGGCGAAATGCCGGCCATTTCGATGACCGCCGTATAGTGGCCAAAACGCCACGGGGTGCCGGCTCTCTTTCATCTGCAAGAAGGCGTGTAAGCTGCGTTCATGTCGCGATTAAATTCCATCACTTTCAGATTTTTTTTTGTGGAGTTCCACATTTTTACGCTGCAAAGGTGGTGTTTTTTCTCGAATTATGCGAACTTATATCCGATATTTATGCATATAGATGCATTTTTATTGCTTATCGGTAGCGCAAAGGTAGCGCAAGGGTAGCGCAAGGGTAGCGGATTGGGCGGTTATGATTCCGTCACCGGAAGCCTATGGGTTCGGCAAGGGTTCGGTATGGGTTCGGGCGGGATAGGAAACGGAAGGACGGAGGACGGGAAGGCGGAAGATCAGAACGCCGGGAAAGGGATACGGACGCCGCCCACCTGCCTACAGAATCTGCGCGGCGTGGTTCTTCGTGTCCACCTTTTCGATGACGCGCTCAAGAACGCCGTCCCCGCTGAAGACAAAGGTCTTGCGGAGAGTTCCCATGCTGACCTTGCCATAGAGTTTCTTCTCCCCCCATGCTCCAAAAGCCTGCAACATCTCCGTTGTGGGGTCACTCAAAAGAGGGAAAGGCAGGCCGAACTTCTCCTTGAAACGGATATGGGACGCCTGCGAATCCCTGCTCACGCCGAACACCTGATACCCCTGCGCGAGGAAGGAATGATAGTTGTCGCGGATGCTGCACGCCTCCGCGGTGCAGCCCGGCGTGGAGTCCTTCGGATAGAAATAAATGACTGTCTTCCTGCCGAGCATATCGCGCTCGGTGATGGTCTTTCCCGTCTCGTCAATGACCGAGAACGCGGGCATACGGTCGCCTACTGTAAGCATAAGATAACGATTTTAATTGAGCGAGCAAAGGTAGCACTTTTCCGGAAAAAAACAAAACGCACCCACCCGAACACAGCCGCGCCACACCCGCTATTTATCAAACCATTACGGCATCCCCCACACAGAAGCACGAACCAAATGAAGAAAATTACGCCAAAAAATGCCGCAAATTCCGAATTCAGCAGTATCTTTGCTGCGATATAACGATAATAGCGATATGAAACAGTATGGAACAGGATGCATTCTGGCGTTAGCGCTTTTGTGCATCTGCGCCTGCAACAAGCCGTCGAAGGCAGACCAGATGCGGCAGGCGATGCGTGAGAAAGACAGTCTGCAATACGTACAAGCGATGCAGACACGTGCGTACTCGGACTCGCTGCTGCAAGTGCTGCTGCCAGAAGCGGACCCTCTGCTGAAAAACTTCCACTATGAGAAAGACAGCGCGTACGAGGACAACGGACACTACGTCCACAAACTGCTGCGCACGGACAAGAACACCTCCCGCAACTACCTGCAGGCCTACGTGACCGACGACCGCCGCCTGACCCTGCAGAGTTACTACTACGGCCCGAAGGCGATGGACCAGCACGGCGTGCGCCTGACATTCGACGAAGGCTACGTGGAAGCGGAAGGCACGAACCACCGCTTTGAGGCGGAAGGAGTGCACGAGGTGCTGACCATCCCCGAAGCGGACGCCCTGCGGCTGCTGGAACAGATAGCATCCCACACAGAGAGCCGGATGCAAGTGCGCCTGCTGGGCAAGAGCGAGCAAGTGTATTACCTGCAACAGAACGAGAAACTGGCACTGGCAGACACCTACCGGCTGGCCGTACTGATGAGCGACATCAACACCCTTGAACACGCCATCCGCGTAAGCGACAAGCAGATAGAGAAATACCAGACAAAACAGGCATCATGGAACCAGAAAGCCAGCGCCTCCGCCCCGTCCATAGACGACAGCCGCAACCGCATGACACGCCCCCGCGTCAAACGCCCGGCATCGTGCAAGCCGCTGCGCATGAAAGCGCAAGGCAGCCAGTCGGTAGGGGACAAGAACATCGCTCCGCGCGGACTGCTCATCCTTGCCAACTTCAAGGACGTGCGCTTCCGCGAAGAGAACGACCACGACGGCTTTGACTCACTGGTAAACGCCGTGAAATACACCTACCAGGGCGCCACAGGAAGCACACGCGAATACTTCCGCGCGCAGTCGGACGGTCAGTATGTGCCTGATTTTGACGTGATAGGTCCGGTTGAACTGCCCCACGAGATGGCTTATTACGGCGCGAATGATGAAGGCGGTTACGACAACAACACGGGCGATTTTGTGATGGACGCCGTCGCCAAAGCTGACACGCTGGGCGTGGACTACACCCTGTATGACCACAACCACGACGGATTCATCGACTTCGTGTACATCCTATTCGCAGGTTTCTCGGAAGCGGACAAACACATATCCAACACCATCTGGCCGCACAACTGGGACATGATGAGCAACTTCTACTACGGCTACACCGCGCAGAAGGAGTATTACTACAACTCGGAAAACGACTATCTGCTGCCCCGCTACGACGGGCTGCAACTCAACGACTACGCTTGCTCCGCCTGTCTGCGTCCTGACACCACACGGGCGGGGATAGGCACGTTCAGCCACGAGTTCGGGCACGTATTGGGTCTGCCGGACTACTATCCGCCGCAAGACGCGAATTACAGCCAGATTAATCCGTACTCGCCGGGGTCATGGTCGATAATGGGTTACGCCTGCTACAACAACAACGGCAAGACACCGTGCAATTACTCCGCTTACGACAAATACTATCTCGGCTGGCTGACCCCCTCCATCCCCAAGCACGGAGAGACCATCCGGCTGGAAGCCGACAACAAGAGCGCCTACATGGTGACCCGCGACGGTCTGACACCTCCCAACGGCGCGGAAACGGCAGACACGGTTTACTACATAGAGAACAGGCAATACAAGGGCTGGGACCTCTACCTCCCCGGACACGGACTGCTGATATGGCGGGTGATATACAACGAAGACGACTGGTATGAGAACTCGCCCAACAACATCGAGTCGGTAGGATACACCCTTGTGACCGCCTCGGGAGAAACGCCATACACCACCGCGACCATGGGCGGCGGACGCGAAGACGTCCCCTACCCCGGTTCGGAAGGCGTGCAGTCGGTGAAACTGTTCAACCGGTACGAACTGCGCCATATAGAAGAAACAGACGGCGTGGTGACGTTCCGCTTCATCGACCTGACAAAACCCTATACCGAAACAGGCACAGACGAGATGACCCAACGCGCGCCATCTAACAAATACATGCAGGACGGGCGCATGTACATCCACCACCAAGGCCGCCACTACGACCTTATGGGCAACACGATTCGTTAAACTATCCGTCAGAAGGCTATGAGCACCTACCGCCGCCAACAAATGCGCATCATACTGGCTGACATCGTGTCCGCCGAACTGGTGTGGCTGCTGTTCCTGCTCTTCCGCTGGATAGTGTACGAAGGCAAGGTGATGTCGGTGGAGGGAGTGCTGATTCCGGCATTCGACTTCCACAGGCCCCTTGTGCTGTACCCGCTCGGGTGTCTGGCCGTCTACTATCTGTCAGGCTACTACCTGCACCCGTTCAAGCGCTCACGCTCAAAGGATTTTCTGACCACATTCGTGAGTGCGATGATCATCTCGCTGGGCGCGTTCTTCATCATCATCATAGACGACCACGTGACCGAATACCAGCGTTACCTGGTATCGTTAGGCGTGCTCTTCCTGCTGCAGTTCATCATCAGCCACGCCTGCCGTTGGGCTGTCCGGCGGTTCAGCAGACTATACAACGAGCGCGAGGACGTCATCGTGATAGACCCGCCAACAGGAGACGAAGGGGAACTGTACCGGCAGATTCGTGACGCCTACCCCACCGGCAAGCCCATCTACATCCGTCCGCGCGTGTATGACCTGCTGACAGGCGCCGCCCAAATCAGGAACCTGGATGACGAGGCACTGGTTTGCATCACGGAACTGAACATGAGCGACTGGGAAGTGTGCGTCAAACGCGCATTCGACATCGTGGTTGCGGTGATATGCCTCGTGGCACTCAGTCCGCTGTACGCCTTTCTGGCAATGCTGGTATGGCGGTCGTCGAAAGGGCCCGTATTCTATACGCAAGAGCGCACAGGCCTGCACGGACAGCCGTTCCAGATATACAAGTTCCGCACAATGATTGAGTCGGCGGAGGAAGAGGGTCTGCCGCAACTGAGCAGCAAGGACGACAGCCGCGTTACGGGAAGGACAGGGCACTGGATGCGCAAGTACCGGCTGGACGAACTGCCGCAGATATGGAACGTGCTGAAAGGCGACATGTCGTTTGTAGGCCCCCGTCCGGAGCGTCCGTACTTCATCCGCCTAATAGAGCAACAGGCACCGTACTACTGCCTGCTGTACAAGATACGTCCGGGACTGACGAGCTGGGGCCCCATCCGCGTGGGATATACGGACACTATAGAGAAGATGATACGCCGCCTGAACTACGACATCGCCTACATGGAGAACATGTCGCTACTGCTGGACCTGAAGATAATGCTTTCCACCCTGTCGGTCCTCTTCAACGGCAAAGGGCAGTAGGCCGGAAAGGCTGCGGAGGACCTGCTGCAAGCGGATGGACGGGTCGGTGCCGCGAATGACGGCATAAGGAGCTCCTGTCCGGCGGACACGCGAGAGATAGATGCGGAACAGTTCGTCCCTGCAACCGGGGTTCTCACGAACAGGGTCGGACTGCCACGGGAGGTCCGGCGCACAAAGGAAATAGTAATCAACCGGGAACTGCTCCATCGCCCGCTGCAGCCACCACGGCGAGCGTCCATAGCACCGGTGCATCCAGACCTGGGTGATAATCAGTTCGGTGTCGAAAACTGCGTGCGGGAAAGCACGCAGTTGCTGTATCTGGCGGTGCGCTATCGCAACGACATCGCGATAGAGGTACGGCCGCGTGAGGCGCTCCACATACGTACGCGCATATTCAGGGACGCACGGCATGTCCAGGCGACCGGCGACTGCCGCCGAGAGAGTGGATTTGCCGCAGGACTCCGGTCCGATGAACGCTATCCGCATTACCTTGTGAGCATCAGTTTGATGGATATGCCCGCATTATCCGTATTGATAGGATACGAATTGGAGATGAGCGGCGTGTTGCCTTCGTGGTCATAGAATAGCTTGAGGCTGACACGCTGCGAAACCACGTAGTCCGCGCTAATCTTGATGGCAAGAACACGGTTGCCGGAAGACGCCTGCGTCAGATTCTCCTCCACCTTGCGCAAGAGCGTCATAATGTTCTTGTAGCTCACATCGACATTGAGTTTGAGGTCGTTGCTGACTTTCGACTGCTTGCCATCGCGGTTCTTCTTGGTGAAGTGGAAATCCTTGATGGTGTAGCCCGCGCCAATGACAAACTCGTTGGTGTGTCCCTCGGTGAGTTGGACGGAGGTGATGTTGAGCGCGATGTTACGCTGCTTGCGATACTCCGCCTTGATGGAAAGCGAATTCTTCATCGTCATATTGACTCCGATGAGCGGCGAGAAGGATTCCTGCATGCTGACGGAGGATATGTCGTACGAGGCGGACGGTGTCGGCAACTGGGTGGTCACATCACGCGTGAAGCCGAGCGTACGGTCGTTGTCGCCGGCACTGACCCACGTGGAGAAGGACGAATAGGAACCGATGGCGTACTTACATGTGTAAGCGTGGGTAAGGGTGACGGAACGGAAATTGTCACGCATCCACGGCAGCCGTCCCAGTCCATCGAAAGTAACGCTCCAGTTGGGCATCGTGCGCAGAATGGAGATGAACGGATTGAACGATATGCGCGATATGTCGGTGCCGGTATAAGTGGCCAGGAAAGCGGGAACAAGGACATCGGCAGCCGCCGGATTGATACGTCCTCCCCTGTAGGTCTTACCGACTAACGAATCGGGTATGAAGGTTGACCCGGCAGGATACCGAACACCCTGATACCGGTCTTCAATCCGCTGAGCCATCATCGCGCGGTTATCGAGGAACTGGTCGAAAGTCTTGGACGCGAACATCGTCGATGCGTTGCCAACCTTGTCGAAGGCGGTGGCAATGGCTATCTGCGTGATATTGAACGAACCGGTCGCATTCTGCTGCAAAGTGAAGTCACGCGTCTCGTCCAAGCGGCCGTAGAGCATCGAGACAGACTGCGCCTCGTACCTCTTTCCGTTGACCTGCACCTTGAATCCGGGGAACGGCTCCAGCGTGACCTTATAGTCAAAGTCCTGCGTAAAGGCGGAAGCAGACGGTTGCACCACATCGGACGAGAGCGACAGCCAGCCGTTGGCCTTGGCCTGCTGCACAAAATCGTCAGCGAAGAAACCAAAGGCGAAATCAAAGCCCGGAGCATACTTGTTGTCCACCTGCCGCTGACCCATAAATCCGGGCATGGGATTGAATCCCGGTACGGTCATCGAGTTGGTCTGACGGTACGTAACCTGCACGCGACGCACCATCGTGCCGAAGAAGGCGGCAAAATCAAGCGCCTGCTGGGCGGGCGTACGCTCGGAAGGATCCTTAGTAGTAACGGTAACCGCAGCCGCAGCAATATCCTGCTGTACGGTCAGAGCCGCCGAATTATTGTCAATGGCTTTCAGGCTGGCCTGCACGGTATTGCCGTCCGCATCCTTCACCTCAATCTTGAGCGACTTGGAGCCGAGTTTATGGTTGATGGTGGCCGGCTTGCCTTTCTCGAGCGCAAGCGTCTGCGTGAATTTCTTCTCGCGGAAGTTGGATCTTCGTGCAGGCCGCGCGGACATCCGCTGCGTCATCTGCTTCCAGTAGTCGCTCTTTCCGTACAGCGTCTCGAGGTTGAGCTGGGCGTCCGCCTGTATGGCGCGCGTGGAAGCAACCGTGTTACCGAGGTTCTGGTTGGTGGTCGAGCCGGCAGTACGGTTCCATGTATAAGTTCCGTTGTACGACGCGTTAGCAGTCAGGCAGTCGAGATACGGAATGCGGTTGAACGGCACGTTCCACGAGGCGGTGAACACCTGCTGGTAGGTGTAGGGAGTCCCCCACGTCCCCATACTGCGCAGGAGCGTGTCCTTCCATGCCTCGTAGTAGTCGTGGGTGAATCCGTAGTCACGTATAATCTCCGGCGTGTAATAGCCTTCATCCACCGTCGCGTTCATCGCCGTATGGAAGGTGAACTTGAGGTTCTTGGTCAGGTCGTATTTGAAATCGAAGTTGCGGTCCCACATATAGTCTTTGGAGAACGTGGGTGGCAAAGCAACGGCTTCGGCTCCGTCGTTGACATTGAAGTTGCGCATACGGAGGGATGAGAAATTGCGCTGCATATTCGTGTTGAACGACCACGACTGGGGCAAGTAGTAGATATTCAGCTCGGAGAGGAACTTGACATCCTTCACCTTGTCGTTCTTCTTGAACGGCTCCCAAGGTTCGGGATTGAAGGAATAAGCATAGTTGAACGACCCTTTCTGCGAGGAGTTCTGGTTGTTCTCCAACTCAGGCGAACTCTCCCTCTGCCTGTTGTATGCCGCAGAGAGCGAGAAGTTGGCGGGGTCGTAGAACATATTCTTTTTCTTGGAGTGTATATCCACCTTGATGTTGCTCGCGCTGAAGGAGAGGTTCTCGCGCCGTGTGTTGGTCGTCTGACGTACAGAGTCCTTCTCGGCCTTGGTGGTATAGGTTTCGAGGTTGTCTTTCAGCCGTACATCCGAATCGATGGGGTCGTATTTGGGTGACTGGTTCTCGTTGGAATAGCTGACATAGAGAGGTATCTGGAGATGCGCCTCCTGCGGAACGAGCCTGCCGGCTTCAAGAGCGGCACTGACCGCCACGTTGTAACGGTCCTCCATATTCCGTGTCTGCACATTGCTCTCAATGCTGCCGTATCCTGCCGTTTCGAGCCGTCCTGTCACATTGAGCTGGGCAATGTCGCTCACCTTGAGCGCAGCATTGGCTATCGCCGCCACACCGCCTTCCTCGTTGAACTCCGACATGCGAAGTTCGTTCACCCAGATTTCGCCATTGACACCGCCCGAGAGGTTGTTCTTACGGTTGCGGACACCTATCATCACCGTCTCTATCTCACCCAAGGTCGGATTACCCATTACCGTCACTTTGTTATCAGGACGACCGTTATCCGTGTCATAGATGACATAAGGTATATTGTTGGCCACCGACCGGTCTCCCGCGCGTTTCGCCTTGTTGCGCGCCGTCTTGGCATCGGTGAACACAGAAAGCGGGAAGTCGAACTCGTTCTGCTGCGGCCAAACGATAGCGCGGTCACGCACATTGTCATTGTTATAAACACCTGGCTGGGTAATCGAAAGCGGAATCTCGTACTCGTAGTAGTTGTACTTGAGGTCAGAACCGAGACGGATGAAGCAACTCAGGTCGCCGTCCTGCACCTTCTCGTTGTCCGGGTCGGAATCAACGGCTTCGGCGTGAACGAACATCTGCAGACGCTTATAATTGCGCATGTCGAAGGTTACGTTCTTGTAGACGGCGAGCGCGTCATTGTGCTGCAAGTGGTTGACTTTAATCACCAGCGCCTGCTCGTTCTGGGCAATCAGTTGTGCCTGTCCCGGGTCAGTCTGACGGGATATGCCGGGCGGAAGTACATAGTTGATGGGTGAACGCGCCCCGTTCTCCTCTATGTTGATGGCCTGCACATCAAGCAGGGCGTTGGAACCGGACAGCGTGGTGTTGTACTGACCCGTGGAAGAGTTGTAATACAATCCCTTGGAATAGTTCCGCCATTCGCCACGAACCAATTCGAGCGTCGCGAAACGGAGGTGCGTGGTCTGACGGCAACCGGTAAGGTACATACGCATAAAGCGGATGGACTTGTAGTTGCGTATATTGCCTACCGCGCGGACATCGTTGCCCTTGACAGGAATCTTGAACTGATACCACGTCACCTTGACGGTCTGACCGTTCTTGAGGGTGACGTTGGTTTCGAGTTTCTCCGCTATATGCTGCATACCCACCTGCAACTGCGAGGGGTCAAGCGAGACGTGGTACTCAAAGTATTTCTCCGACTCATTCAGCGTATTGTCGCGGTTGATGTCCTCAATATCGGGAGATAGAGTCCAGGCGGTTCCGTAACTGTCGTTGGTGCTGCTCTCCGGAGAGTTACCTTCCGTACCGTTGACATGCTTGTACCTAAGAAGCACAGGTGTCTCCGCCTGATCGTAGTCCGTTCCGCGATAGTAGTGGTAGTTGTCGCCCGCCGGGTCACGCAGCGGAGAGAAATTGTCCTGCTGCCAAGCGGTAACGATATCGGGATCCAGTTTGGCGCGAAGAGAATTCACATAGTCAGCGTAAGGACGCTTGCCGTTATACTCATAGGCGAACTCTTGCGGCGTACTCAGACCGTTGAGTCCAACGTCCTGACGTTCGCGCGCATTCGCCTCGTTGGAGAAAGCCACAGTCGTACTGGTGGTACGAGGCACGTATCCCCAAGCCGTGGAGTCCAACATCGCACGGTCGGTTTCATTAAGCGGCAAACCGTGCTCGAACGATTTTTTGCCATCACGAAGAATATCCTCGCTTATGTCGCCAAGGTTGATATAGAGGTCACCACCAGAGAAACCCTCTTCGTTGGTCAAGCGCGGATCCATCAGCCAGAACTGGATGTATTCAATGTTGGAAGTCTCAAAATCGGTGTTGTCCAAGCGACGCATAATACCACCCCAGTTCTTCTCAGGCTCAATCAGTTCGCCCCGATTGTTAATACGGTCGGCGGAGATATTGTACTGTCCGCGCTCTGCTGGGTAATAGCTGAGGTTGAGTACGGTCATACGCGTGTCCTCGCTTGCCAGCACCTCCTTGTTGGGATAGATCTCCTGCTCATAGACGATACGCGTGCGATGGTCGGACAAGGCTTCCGGGTCGGACTTGATGTGCATCGGCGTGTTGGTCTGCGGGTGTCCGAAGATGGGATCCACCGTGTACCAACTGAGATGCGCGCGGTGCCGGTTGTAGTCATAGTCGTCGCTCTTTCTGGCATCCTCATAATAGGTGCCGGTCGAACCATCCGCCGGATCGGACGGCGTGGAAGCAAGGAACCAGTTGGTCGGATAATGGATGTCAATCCCCGTGGTGGTGGACTCAAAGTCGTCCATATAGGCAGTCCCCGCCTTCCCCACTTCGTGCGTATGTCCCGGAACGAGATGGGCAAACTCCGCCCCCACCTGGAACGAACTGGGGGCTGTGGCTGTCATCCACGGTATCTCATCGATGGCGTTAGACAGCCAGTTCATTTGCTTCTGGTAGTTGAGGTTCAACCCCCATATCATATTGCTGAGCGGCTCGCTGCCGGCATTCACCTTAGTGGTGAGCGGCGCCTCGTGCATGTACATAATCGTACCGCCCACGTTGAAATCCTTGCTGAATTCGTATTGCAGATTAGCCCCATACAAGCCCTTGCGCACCATCGAGAATGTCGATTGGTTCTCCAGTTGCACATTGACCTGCGTTCCCGCATCAAGGATAGACTGGTTGAGAATGGTGACAACACCCATCGTATAGTCCACCGTATAGTCCACATTCTCCGTAAGCGTCGCACCGCCCGCCGTCACTTTGACGCTGCCTCGCGGCACGTTCATCGCGTTGAGACGTATCTCGCTGCTGTTGGTGCCTTTGTACTTACCCGAAATGACAAACTTGTTCTTTTCAGTCATCTCCTGCGCTTCGACACGGGTCGAATCGTACAGTTCCTGAAAACAGTACTTCTCCACCAAAGCAGGGTCATTACCCAGTTGAGCAGCAAGGTGGCTGCCGAATGGCTCAAGCACGGGGAACATAATACGTCCCGTAGAACTGAACGCGGTGTAACCTTCCACATAGTCGAACCGTCCGTCGGGCGAGGCGTTGTTTTTGGTGTCCAACCGGTCGGCATTCAAGACTCGCAGCAACTGCTTGCTCTTCACAGGTCCCTCAGTGAGGTACTGCAACTGGGTACCGATGGAGTCATTGCGGTAAAAGACGTACAACTCGAACTTGTCGCTTGACATCGTACTGGCACCGAGCGAGTAAAAGTTCTTCATCATCAAATCCCATGAACCGTAATGCTCACCTTTACGGGTGGAATTGGGGGCGTGAGGCGAGTTGTTGGATGGCTTGAGCAGTTTGAGAACAAGAGCGGGTGCCGCGTCACCGGTGGTGGAAGAGGATGGCACATCGGTGGAGAACTCACCTACCTGAAAGACCTGACCGCCATAAGTGTACTCGTATGCAACGGCGAGCACCTCATCCTGATTGAGCGCAGTACGAAGGGATATAAAACCAAGCGCAGGGTTAAGAGTGTATTCACCAGATGTGAGCAGGCGAGCCGATTCCACCTTCTCGTAGTTCTCGCCACTGACCCAATTGAAGTTGTTTTGCAGTGTGGTCGTTATCTGTGAGATGGAGCGTATATTGTCGCCCAAACCCATCAGCTGGTCGTAGAGGACGTTGTTGCGGTTGGCAGGTGTAGCAAAATCATTGCCTGACGTATAGAGCGACTGGTCAAGCAGGTGTGTCACATCTCCCTCACCGAGGTCAATAAAGGCAGTGAAGTTGCGTGCCTGGTCGTAGTTGCCGCGCCGGTTGGTGACCCATACCTCAATACGGTTGATGGTTACACCGGAGGCTGCATACGGCAACGTGGACATAGCCGCCTCAAAACGGTCGCGGAAATAGTACCCCAGGAAGAAATGCTTGTTCTCATCGTAATGGTCGGCTGTAACCTCATACTTGGTCATCTGCGCCCCACCCTCCGACGACACCTGCTGCGCATCACTGTTCTGCTGACTGATTACCGCCTGCACCTTGAGCCGTCCGAACTTCAGGTTGGTTTTCACACCGAACAGAGCCTGACTACCCCTGATGAGCTGTGAGTTGAGGTCAAGCGAAACATTTCCGCCCTCTACAGACTGGACGATGTCGTCATCCTGCCCTTTGTAGGCGAGTTTGATGTTCTGCTGGTCGAAAGAGAAAGTGGCTTCGGTGTTGTAACTAAGGTTGAGATTGAGCCGGTCGCCCACCTTGCCGTTGACATTGACCTGAATCTTCTCATCGAAGTCGAACACGTTGTTGTTCTTCGCCCTTCGTGTAAGAGCAGGGTTGTCCACGAACTGATGGTTGAAACCGAAGATGAGTTCCGCACTTCCCTGTAACTTGAGCTGCACACCGCCCGGACCAAACACTTTGTCAGCGGGACCGATATTGAACTTCATATCGGTGATGTCAAACTTCTTTTCGTTGCTGTGTTCGACCTCACCGATCTTCTGCTGCCAGTACTTGCGAATGAACTGCCTTTCCTGATACTGCTTGTACTCTTCGGGGGTCATCAGATAGGGCGATTCAATATCGAGTTCGCCTATCTTGGTTCGAAGCAGATAGGTGTTCTGCAGCGGTTGGTACTCAACGGTGGTTTGCACCGACTGGTCGGGCGTTGGCAAAGAGGGAGAGACTATACTCCCGACAGTGTCAGCACGCTGAACGGAATCGGCATGTAGTTGCGCGGGCGTCAGTTGCGGTGTCTGTGCATTGAGTACAAGCGGAACAAGCAACAAAAACAATATGAGCGGACGATGTGTCAAGAGAAGATCAAAGGAGGTGATGTATCTATAACATTTTGAGTGCCAAACGGATGACCTGCTCCACAGTAGCAGAAGGTGTATCTTGCAGAATCTTGTCCACCACCTTGTTGGAAGGTGCAAGCGCAAAACCGAGCATCGTGAGTGCGCTGACGGCTTCCCCGCGTATAGGAGTGGCAACCGGCTCACTGTACTCCGGAGTCACCACATCGGACACATTCTCCTGTCCGAGGTCAATTTTGAGCACCTTGTCTTTGAGATCGACAATGACGCGCTGCGCCGTTTTGGGACCGAGTCCTTTAACCTGACTGAGCTGGCGTGCGTTGCCCGTGGCTATAATCTGACGTGCTTCGCCCGCGCTGAAGGCGGACATAATCATACGTGCCGTATTCGCTCCTATGCCGCTTACTGTGAGCAGCAGGTCAAACAAGGCTCTCTCCCCCTTAGTGGGGAAACCGAACAAGTCGTGTGTATCTTCGCGGATGATTTCTGTAACAAAGAGTCTTACTTCCTTGTTTTCGAGTGGCTGCAGGAAAGAGTAAGTGGGCAACGCGATATTAACCGCGTAGCCCACGCCTGCTGCATCTATCACTGCCATAGCCGGATTGAGCTCTGTCAGTGAACCCCGGATATAGTCAATCATTTGAGAAGTTTCTTCTGGATTCGATTCAAGTCAGAAATGGTGATATGCCCGACAGTATGAGGCAGGTCAACTGACTCAAGAATGAAGTTGCGGTGCTTTTTCAGATTGGGGACGAGAACCTCGTATGCCGCCATACAATACTCGCTGTCACCTTTGGAAACGACTAGCGTCTTACCGTCCGCCTTGACAAAATTATAGTTCACTTCATCCGTTGACACACGGTTGGACTCGCCCTTCTTGGCACTTTTCAACCAAGTAATCATCTGCAGAACGGTTGCAAGAGCCTGATGCTTGTCCGCACCGAGACTGACAGAAATCTCGCGGCTCTCAAAATAGTCCTGCAAGAAAATCTGATATGCATTATCCTCAAAAGCCACAACATAATAATTGGTTTTGTCAACAACCTCACTGCCTGTGCGTGAGGACATCTTCAACTGTGCGTTTGCTCCAAGCGTAAACAGACCAGCAAGGAACAACAAAACGATTTTCTTCATTTTTTCAGATATTTAATTTATTAAAAAAACTACCTAAATTCACTCTGCACGACAAGCACTATTCACAAAAAGCGGTTGCAACACAATGTACTCAACACGCGCACGTTACGCAACAACCATATCTATCTGTTACCATTGCAGCCTCAGGCTTCTGAAAGGAACACCCCCATCCGTGCGTCTTTGGGGAGCCAGACGGTTGTTGGGGTCATCCTTGTCCAACGAACTTTCAAGTTCCCACATTAGTCTTTCCCCTGCCTGGAGGGCGATTATCCCTACCTTTGGCATTGAATAGTTCTTTTTCATAACGGCGGCAAAGGTCTTAAAGATTTATGATATGACCAAATTATTCGTTGATATTTTTCACTTTTTTGCCCATAGCGTCATAAATGACACCATTCTTGTTCATATAAAGGATGCCCTCCTGTACGAATTTCTGCACTTGTTCATCCCTCTCCACACTCTCAAAACCTGTCGGAACAGGGCGCATATCCTGTATGACCATCAGACCATAGCGGTTGTTCTCCCCTTCGTTAAGGTAAAGCGTATAGGGTGATGCGGAGAGATTCCAGATGGCTTTCCCATCGTAAGTGAGATAGAGCGAAGCATCAGCGGGCGCTTTGGCTATGTCAAGCAGGTACGTGCCTTGCGCCGGCGCGTACAGACCAAGCCGGATGCGGGCGTTGTTACCCTGCAACGGCGATTCAATGGCGCACAGTCTGGCGTCGTAGGCGGTTGCCCACATCTGCGCCGTTTGGGCTTCGCTGACTATACCGAGTTTAGCGAGGTCGTGACCGATCTGGTATGTATCAAGAGCCGAATCGCAAACTTTGACAAAGAGCCGGTCTGCAACAGATGTACCCTTTTCATTGGTCAAGACAAGCGTGAATGCATCCGATTCTTCACCACGCTTACGTCCCGGTGCCTGCAATGTCCCGTTAGTAACAGGTTCGGAGAAAAGCATATTCTGCGCCACCGGTGTCTGTACGAGGAAAGCGGAACCTACCACGAACGTAAACTCGGAAATCTCCACAGGGTTGTACGTATTGGTCGCGTGGTCGTAGATCTGGATATACCGGATTTGATTGGCATCGTCATTGGTGTCAGCAGAAATATTGCTGTAAGTGAACGTACCATTACCTATACCGTTCCATCCACGCTTCTGTTCATCACCATCGGAGCAATCCATCGCCATTCTGGTCTGGTCGGTCAGCGCGGTACGTTTGGCTTTCTTGAAGCGATACACATTGTCCACATCGTCAATGGTGATGGTATAGATTTTCCCCGGCTGAAGATTTCCTCCGCCTATACGATGCCATCCCCGGCCGTTGAGGCTGCGCGACTCGCTATAGTCCATGAAGTAATAGTTGACACCTTCCACAATCTGCTTTATCTCATGCGTTGTATTGTCACGACGGGTCACGGATTTGGTTTCCGCCACGAAAGGAACGGTGAAATCGTACCAACCTTTTGAGCACGCACCGGACGCATCGAGTGCTACCTCGAAGTAAGCGTCTCCGCGCAAATCAAGCTTATCAATATTGTGAATCTGTCCCGACTTGCCCGAGCCATCTTTGTTGCCAATAGCGGCACAGAGAGTGAGGTCGTTGATATGCGCCTTCCCATAAGTGTTTACATCGGTGAAGTTGAGCATGCCTCCCGCTTCCACCACTATATTGCCTTGCACGGCATCAGACGGGAAGCCACCGCCGATGGTCAGTGTAGCACCATCACCAACCGTGACAGTAACGCCCTCATTGACAACGAAGATATTGGACTCAAGGCTTTGTCCTTCCGTCAGTTTCATATCGGCCTCAACCACTACGCGCCAGTCACGAACAGTAGGAATGCCTTCCTCGTCCCAGTTGGCGGCTGTGGCTTTGTCTGTCGTACCAGCCTCGCCGGTGAATGTATAGGTCGGGATGGCACGTCCCATACCCATCACCACGATGGTCGTGTCCATACGACCGTCCGAAATGCGGATATGCGCCGTATCAGGTATCAGTTCGGTGTCAGGAGTATAAGTCACATAGATAGGATACGAACCACGGTCTCCGCACTCGCCCGCAATCGTACGCTGCGAAACAACGAACTTCGGATTGTCGGATGCTATGCTGACAGGTCCATGTATATTGCTGTAGTCTATACGGATAGGTTCTTCGTTGGTAAACGGAGCAAAGATGAGCTGCTCGCCAAGACGGAGCGTATCCACACTGGGACGCAGGTAACGAGCAAGGGTGATGGTCATATTATCCACGAAGAAGTATCCAGTAGGCCACTTGTTAACCAACGTACTCTTAATCGGTCCATAGGCAATGACCTGTACTTTGGTGGCCTTGTCGGACAGGAGCAGTTCACCTGAATTCTGCGACTGGTCCTGTTTAGTCTGCGGCATGTTGTCGGCAACGGTGTGCCAAGTACCGTCGTAGTATTCCTCCACCTTGACTATGCCGGGGGCGAAGTAAGAAACACCCACGAGGTCTTTCTGGGACGTTCCCCAATAGTCAAAGCTACAAGTGCGCGGTTCTCCGTATGACTGCAGGTCATAAACGACCGTCGCCGTCTTGTCCTCCGTAGTCCAGTTCCAGCCAAGATCCCGTTTCTCCTCTTCCGTCTGGGTATAGATATTGACATCGCAAGGCGCATCGGGATCACGGACAACGATTCTGAGTGTCTTGGAGGTTTCGAGGAAGAATTCTCCGTCAATCTCCCCACCCGATGCAAGAGCCGTGATGGTAGTCTGTCCGGGACGGTGGATAGTAAGTATATTGCCTTCCACGGAAGCCACAGAAGTGTTCGCTACCGAATAGACAACGGCGCGTGTGCGGCTCTTGCCTTTGCTGTCGGTATAGGTGGCGTAGCCCGTCAGTTCAACAGTTCCGTCCTCTCCATACACTAAAGAGAGGAAGGACTGGTTCCATACGATGGTTTGAATGATGTCCTCGGTTACAACGAAGCGCATAGTCTGATCAACAGTCGTGTACTCACTTTCTTCATCTGTATTGAGTCCGTGCGCCTGCACGGTAGCCGTACCGGTGGCGTTGGGAATGAGGAACCGCTCATTGTCGCTGATGGAGAGAACGGATGCATCGGTTGTGGACTGGAAATAAACAAGGTGTCCGCGGTTGGTGTGTGCGGTGATGACATCGCCCATGCGGACTGGTATATAGCCTTGTTCGTCAGGTTGTACCTGCACATCGTTGACGAACCACTCGATGGTCTGCGGTGTGCGCAACGTAGTGCCTGACACGGCAATCTGTATGTTCTGACTCTCGTTGTAGATGGTGACGGTGGCGTTGTCCGTACCGGCTCTGTCGGAGGTGTAATAAACTGTTATGGGTGTTATCGCGTTAGCACATTCTGTGTTCTCTATGATTTCCTGTGAGAATGTGAACTTGCTGTTGTCGGAAACGAGATGTATATCGCCGCCATCGGAGCAACTCCATTCCACGAGGAGCGTCCCCACGCCCTGCTGGTTGACATAGACGGGCAGGGATGCCGCAGTGGTGGATATATGCACCGGTTCGGCAGTCAGTACGACTTTGCGTGTCACACGGAGATTCTTGAAGTACTTATTGAGTGTGCCTCCTGTCTTGGTGAGCGTTCGCACGTTAGTAACGATTGTACCATCAGGGAAGTTGTAAGGGCCGAAGGTCTGGTATTCGGTAGTCAAGTCAAGCTGCCCGCTCAGGTCGGTGTATGTGTTTCCGTTGTCGGTGGAATACTGGATATAGAACTGGCTTATACCCGCAAAATCTTTCTTGGCTGTCAGATATACGGCTTCTGCATACTGACCGTCGTTGATGGTATAGGTGTGTCCCACCTGACCTTGGAAGTCGGTTATGCCGTTGATGACATCATACTCCTCCGCGTCATAGAAAAGATTGCATGTTGCGGCAGGTTTGGTGACGACATTGATAACGAAATACGTGTTGGTGGCAAGATAGTAGGCGTTTTCGGGTTGCTCCACGAACCACCGTGCCTCGCCGAGCAGGGAATTGGAAGTAACGGTAGCCTGTTCGCGGTCGAAAGCGACAATCGCCGCTCCTGCCGTCTGCGTGACTGTGACAGGCGCACTCACCTCATCGGTGTTGGTGGCGCTAATGGTCATGCCACTCTCCGAGGCATCGGTATAAATGGAAGTGGTATATGCCACATCCCCAACAGCGGATGAAGCAGTATTGTGAACGCTGATGAAGTTGGGACGCTTGTTAACCGTGATATTGAAGTCAACCGAACGGGACTCATAGTAGTCGGTCTGCGGCGAGGTGGCGGTCAGCGTATAGACACCCGCCTCCGTAGCATAGAAAGTATGCGCGCCGTTGTCAATGATTCCTGTTCCGGTCGTAGCCGATGAATAGAGATAACCGGAGTTGTCCGCCGCCTTGACAGAGAAGGTGAAACTCTCCCGAGTCATCGGGTTGTGCTGCGGCAGTGTCGCAATAAGGTCAGTAAGCAATTGGTTGGTGATACGGCTGTTGGCTACATCAGAAAGAAGGATAGAGGCATCGTTGAGTGCGATATCCGGAGTCGTGGCACGATGGATTAGAATGGTCACATAGCATGTCGCCGTGTTGTAGATGTCCGTATTTTCAGGTGTGAAGGTGACAAGATAACTGTGTGTCCCTTGCTCATCGTTGATGACGTGCTGCTGATTGGTCCAAGCGAATGTACCGGGTACGCTGGTATTGGGCACGTTATGATACGTAGCAGATGCCGAACCATTGCTTATTGCAGAAGAAGATAGGTTGTCAAGGTAGTGCAGGTCAGTGGCGACGGGCGCAACCAAGTCAGGCGTTACTTTGGAAACAACGATACCCTCAACAATGGTGGAACAGGGATTGTAACCGTTGCTTCCGGGTTCGGAGATGGTGATGGAAAGATTGTCGCACGACTTGAGGAACGTCATCACATTGCCGTTGAAGACCGCCACACCTGCGGGCGAGGCCGAATAGGTGAAGTTGTTCAGTCCGCTGCTCGTTTCGGCGGTCAGAGTCACTTGGTCGGTGGTGAGGTAAGAGGTGGTGACGTTGTGGGAGGTAACAGACTGACCCACTCTCGCGCTGACACCTGTCACATTCACGGTAGCGCGAACCGCACCCGTATTGTCCTTTATCTGAATCGTGCCGCTCTCCTCGCCGGAGAAGTCTCCCGGTGCGTAGATGACGGAAACGGTAGCCGTTCCGTATTCTCCGCAGTCGCCGAAAGAGGTATTGGTCAGCCGAAACTTGGGATTGGTCGATTCGGCTTCAAGCATGTAGTTGCAATAAGACACCGTAAAGGTCTGCGCGGGTGTCTCCGCATTGGCAGAACCCGTGAATGAGAGCGCGCTCTTGTCCGCAGTGCAGTACTGCCGCTGGGTATAAGTGAGCGACTGCACGTCATAGCCGTACAACGCATCCGTGGACAAGCGGACGGATTTGGCGTTTATCGGCAGGTTGGTAAGGGAGATTGTTTTGGAGTTCTTGATGTCGTTCTGACTGTACTCCCACTGATTGAGCACTGCGCCGCCGGCATTCAGTATTTCCACCTTGAATCCGGCCGCATACACGGCATACCACTCCGTATTCGTCCGTTTGACATTGACAGTCATCGCAGAGGGGATATCTATGCTGTATGTGGCGCTTGTACTCTTAAGTGTCACGGTGCTGTTGATTACTGTTTCCGACGTACTGCATTGGGCAGTAGGGTCAGTAACCTTGACAGGCAGCGAGACAGGCGTTGCTTCCGCATACTCTTCGTTACCGGCTTGGGTAGCAATAAGGGTGGTATTGGCGCAAGGTGCCGCCGAGTAGGTCAGTGTCCACGTGTTGCCGCTTTGCGTGAGGGTCAGACCTGTCTGGTCGCCTGCCAAAGCGTAGGTGACGGGCAGCCCCGATGAGGCAGTGGCATTGAGCGTAACTGACTTGACTGCATCGGTCGTCTTCAGACGGTTGAGAGCCTGCTCCCATGTGATGGTCTGCTTGGTCTTGTCGGTGATGCGGATGGTCCTGGTGGCAGAAGCCGCAGCGAACGTGGCGTTCTCCGCCACGGTGGCTGTAATTACCACATCCTCATTACAAGCCTGAAGCATCGTTGCCGTATTGCCCTCGCAGGCGACATACTCCTCATATCCTGCTGCTGACACGGTTACGGTTGTTCCTTCGGCGGAGGAGGCGGTCAGCACATCGCCCGCGTTGAATGCGGTAGCGTCAGAGGACCAAGCGATAGTAGGTGTCTTCTTGTTTGTGCGTCCTTTGAGCGTAACAGTGGAACTTGTTCCGTTCTCGTCCGTTATTGTAAGAGTGGCACTCTGATTGTTGTGCTGCGCGGCAGTGCTATAGGACACTTTGACGGGAGTTGTACCATATTGGTCACCGCCGATGGTTGAAATCGAAACAGGAACTACGGTGAAAGCAGGGTCGCTTGTCGTCAGCGTCACATTATGCCCTGCGGAAGCATAGAACAGATAGTATGTCTGATCGGCGGCAGGAACGGTTATCTCGTTGTCACCGAAGTCGATGACAGTAACCTTTGTCCAGTCGGAAGCGGAGCGAACGGTTTGCAACTCACGGCGTTGCGTTACCTGTATGTTCTTATAATAACCGGCGAAGTTGCCAGAATAGAAGAAACGAATATACCGTGTACTTGGCTTAAGATTAAGCGTTTGACTTATACCTCCTTTGCGGTTGTCACCGTCACTCCATATCTCTTCCCAAGAAGATCCGTTGGCACTCTCCATCACTTTCTTATCGCATCCAGTAGCCGCATCGGAATTGGAGAATGTAAAGGACAGTTGGTCAGGAATACCCTCAAAGCGGATATCCACGTACTTGTCGTCCCAATTTGTTGCAGCCCCTGAAAGAACAGACGTGTTGCCCAAACGTATGCCGCCGTCCCACGTATTATCGCCGACGCTATTGATTTTGATTGAGCCGGTGTTGTACATCGCCTGCGAGAGGGTGAACGGCACGTGGTTGGAGGCGAATACGGGGGTAATCGTCTTTGTTTCCGTATGCTCCGCCCAGTAGTAGTTCTCCGACTGGGTGACAGTCAGTGTGGTGGAATTGTACTTGTATTGCGTTTTCAGAGTGAGTCTGGTACTCGTTGTTCCGTTGGTCAGGTATGCCACCGCCTCATCGGACGAAGAAGATACGGAGAACGTGTTCGTTCCAGTACTCTTGAGATAGTCGGTGTAAGTGTTATCGTGATAGACATCGCCGCTTTGCCATGTGAATACGGGTACGTGTTTCTTGACGGTAACGGTGACGGTATGGGTAGATGCTGTATATTTATAGGTGGCCGCCTGACTGATGGTGAGGGTCACGTTCTTGGTGTTGAACGACTGGTTGCCTGTGTTCTGCGCAATGATGCGGTTGCTGGCAATGTCGTAATAGGCGAGGGTCGCGTCGGTGGATGTGGCGGTTATCTCGCCATCGCTGTTCTTCTGACTGATAATTGAGGAGGCGTACTCGTCCACGTAAATATCGTATGATGCGCCCGCCTGCAAGGTGTTGTCAATCTTTGTAATGTCGAACGTGTACGTAGCCGTTGCGGCAAAAATAGTGCTGTTCTCCGTCTGGGTGAACTGTACGGTCTTGCCCAAGCCTGCATTCATCGCCTCTATGGTGACGGTGTTGCCGCTGCGCGTAACGTTGAAGTAGTGGGAGTCGTATGTCGGACGGAAATCGCCTGTCAGTCCGCCGCTGACATTATCCACGGTCAGCGTCACCTTGTCACCCACCTTCATCGGGTGAGTCGAGTTACTGCCTGACCAGCCGGGCGTAAAATAGGGAGTGTCTTTGGACTTGACGGTGAAAGTGCGCGTAATCGGCGTAGCCGTGGCATAGGTACAGTCGCCGGTTTGCAAAGCAGTGATAGTAGCCGTACCAACCGCGACGGCTGTCACAACACCTGCCTCGCTGACGGTCATCACGCTTGTGTTATCGGACGAATAGGAAACTGCAAGTCCGCTAGTAGAAGTAGCCGTGTTAGTTTGTGAAGCACCGACCAGCATATTGGTTTGAACGGCGTTGTCATCCCAAGCAAGTGTCTGTGCGTTCAACGTACCGTCACCTGAAAGGGAGACTGTCTTGCTGCTCAGGCCATTGCTGGACGAAACAGTGAGTGTGGCTGCACGCGAACCGTTGCAAGTCGGACTGAACGTGACGGTGATGGTGGTGGTTGTTTCGTTATTGCTATTGGAAATAGAGGAGGTATTGATGGTGTAATCGCCACTGTTCGTTCCCGACTTGGAAATAGTGATTTGACCCGCGCGGGCGTGGGTGATGGTGAATGTCTTTGAAGACGAACCGCCGACCACCACATTGTCGAACGAAAGTGATGACACATTGGTCGTCATACGTGCAAAGATGGCATAATACGTAGTGGTCGGATTCAATGATGTCGCATTGCACGATTTAGACCAAGGGTTATTATTGACACCTTCCCCGCTGATAGCGTTTTCATCCGTTGACCAGCCTTTAAATACATAACTTGTAGCAGGATTATTGCAGAAATAAAAGGTATAAGAACCACTTACATTATAAATTTTTCCTTGATTTCCAGAGCCGGCACTATCCTCTGTCTTAGAACCGCAATTTCCACTTCCGCAATTACTTGATGTCCCTACATATACAAATCCCCCGTTTGATGGTCGGGAATATGCTTTTGCCGTAGCACTATAATATGCCCAAGAAGGTGTGGCTCCGACAAATAACAGACCTGCTACAAAAGTAAAAGTAAGAAAAGAGTAAGATTTAGCAAATAATGTCTTCATATATGCTGTACTTTATCATTCAATGTTTTAACTGTCCTGCTTATGATGGATTACATTCTGTGAAAAACATCTGTTTTCTTTTGACCCCATATTTCGGACGTGGCAAAAATACTACGAGTAACACAAACCGTCAAATCCAAAGCACTTTTTCACAAAGCAAGTACACCCAATCTTAAGAAAAGTACATTTTTTGCCGTTATTTTTTATTCATTTCTTCGTTCTATCTTAAAAATCGTCATATACAGGTAGCAAAAAAAAGAGGCTCTGTGAGCCGTTGTCTGAACAACATTCAGACACAATGAAAAAAACAAGGGGGGAACTGGTCAGGGTACGTTCCGTAATGGGCGCATCACCCTTTTGGGAAAACAGAAAAGACATTCGATGCCCCAAGGTTACGCTTGGGGCATCGAATGGGAAAAGATTCTCATCAAAAGCGGAGATTACAGCTGGCGGCGTTTGTTGCCGAGAGGAGCATCAAACATCATCGAACCGGAATCTTCGCCACCAGTTGCCACTTGCTGCGGCAGTGACGCATCACCAGACACCTTCATCACCAAGTCCGACAACAAGGACACTACCATTGTCACAGGTTCTTTGTATGCTTTCATCGTTTTCATTGTTTTGTTCTCTTTGGATGTTCTTCCTATTCACTTTCTCTCACGTTATTGCAGTCTGATGAACTTGCCGTGTGCGTCATAGACCTTGCCCTGACGGATGATGTACAGCACGCCGTCCATCACCACTTTCTCAACATTCTCCTTGCCGCTGAGAGCCTCATCGACACCTGTCACGGTGCCGCGCGGACCGCGGACGAGACGCAGGCCGTACGCCTTGCTGGTCTCCTTGCCGAGCGAGAGGGTGTATTCACCTTCGGTGAGGTCAGCAATCGCCTCGCCGTTGAAGGTCAGATAGAGGTGGATGCCCTCCGCAAGATGATTGACCAGCGAGAGTTTATAGTCACCCGCCTTCGGCGAAACGATGGTCAAAGGATAGTTGGCGACATTGTTCTCCAAGCGGATAGTGTTAACCGCAAGGGCGTGCTTGTAGTTGTTAATCCACAGTTGCGGCAGGTTATCGCCGTTGGTGAACTTCACAAGGTCGTCACCAAGCGTATATTCGTCTTTGGCTTCGTCGTTCACCACGCACAGGATGCGGTCGGTCAGACCCGTTGCAGACGTGAGTACCACCTCGGCGCGGTCAATGTCGCCGTCAGCCGCCATCCTGCGCACAGGAGCCAAGCTTGAAGGTGCCGGAGCATTCCATATCGTACCTGAACCAATATTCGGCACTTGAACCATGACAGGCTGACCCACAACGAATTTCGAACCGGCGAAGTTGGTCACCAATTCCCACTGGCTGGTCCTGTTCTGGTCGATATTGACATTCTTGTAGCGGTATGCGTAGGATACCGTGTTCTCTGTCGTCACGTGCTTCAGATAGGAGTTGGCGATACCGTTCCAGTTGTGGTTGGTCTCATCGGTCGAACCGTCGAAACGCGAAACATCATTACCACCGAAGACACCGTTACTCGGGTCATAAACCAACGGTTCGCCTGCTATCTTCTTGAAGCGGATGACATTGTACGGGCGGGCGAAGAACATAAAGTACATTCTGCCGGGTTCCACAATGCGGTTGTCGGGGTTGCCTATGTCCTCCAGATACTTGTAACAACTGTTCACCGGTCCCCAAGCGGCACGCTCTGCACCGTCATACCAGATGATATCGAAATCCTTGCCAAGAACGAGGTGTTTGCCGTCGCCGTAGATACCATATTCGGCGTTCACTCTCCACGGCACACCCACCCCGTACCATGTACGCGTCTGGGCATTGAGCGTGAGGTCGAAGTATGCGTTCGCCGTGTTGATGCGGCTACCGCCGGTCAGCTGCCCCGACTCGGTGGTAGTGGCCTCAAGAATAAAGTCCTCAACCGTCAATGAGGCTCCCGAAGAAATCTTGACCGCGCCGTCCTTCTCGATGATGAGCGTGCCAGCCTCTACAGCGTCCGAAATGGTGATGGTGGCCGCATCAGCATCGCCACTCGTTCCAGCAATAATGACTGTACTCTCCGTGATAATCTCCGTCCAGTGGGCATAGAGCGTACCGATATTGCGCTGGATGACAGTGGAAGCCGTTATCTGGTCGCCGCCGGTGGCTTTGGTAAACCAACCGTCGAAAGTATATCCGTCACGGGTTGCTTCAGGCAATGTGAGTGTCGCTCCATATTTCACATCGGTCGTAGCCGTCGCGCACGTACCTCCGTTCGCGTTCCATGTGATGGTATACGTAATAAGGTTGTACAGGTACTCAACCACCAGACTGCCGTCCGCCGCGATTTGTACCGTCTGCGTTGCCGGAGTCAGATAGCCTGTATAGGATTTGGTCTTCGGGGTTACGTATGCTCCAGTCGTACCGATCAGGTTCTCCGTCTCATGTACCGTATAGCCGCTCAGATCCGCATTCTGCCACTTGTGCTGAACAGTATAGGCGGTATTGGTATTCGGGGTCCACTGCGCAGTGTAAGTCAGGTCATTATCCGGCATCTTGGTTGCGGGAGTGACATTCCAACCGGCAAAGGTGTAACCAGTGCGGGTTACGTTGGCGTTGGTCGGAGCAGTGATAGTTGCACCATAATTAACCGTACCCTTGGTATAGGTTCCCGCTATCGCGCCGCCATTCGCCTCCCATGTCAACGTATGCTGGTTGACGGTGAACTGCGCATAGTAGGTTACATTGGCTGTAATCTGCGTGGATGCCGTGATTTGCGTGCCTGCGGAAGCAGCTGTGAACCAACCGTTGAATGTATAGCCGGTCTTAGTGGCGGCAGGCAGGTCACCTATAGATGCATTCGGTTCCACATAAACCAATTGGTCATTCTCATTGCCTCCATTGGTCTTTGCATTGAAGGTTACGGTGTATTTCAGCGTAGTCTCGTTGAAGTGGGCATAGTAGGTGGCATCCGCCGTTACGTTCGGCAGCGCCGCACCTTTCGCATAAACGACTTCGCCGTCAGCCTCCGTAGCCCAACCATCGAAGACATACGAGTTCAACTCTGTGCTCGCCTTCGTCGGCTCAGCTTCAGCATAAACAGTCGGTTCGTTGAGTTCCTGCAAACCGGTCTGCAAGGTCGTTTCACCGTTCTTGAAGGTTATCGTATGAGCCTGAGCCACCTTATACTTATAGGTCGGATAGTTGGCATCCTCCGTGGTCAGCGTAATCACTTGGTTCGGATTAACAACGTAAGTAGCCAAATTGAGATTGTTGCTATAATACCCACCGTTGACTACGAGATTTTCTGCTGTTGCAGACGCATTGACAGGATATGATTTGGCCGCTGTATTTCCTGTTGCGACAAACTTACCGCCATTGATGGTACATCTCGGCGTAGCTGTTACCTCCGAATAATCGGTTGCACCGCTTTGCGTCGCAGCCGCAGATACTACCACGTTATAGACAGTACCTCCGGGAGATGTAACATTGAATACACCATCGTTGACAATCACTGTACCGGCACTCGCATAGTTTCCAGCGTAATATCCGGATGCCGTAGATGTGATTGCACGCGTATTCTTATCCACATTGATTCCATAAGGATTCTTTGCGCCTGAAGGAATAGTAACATTGAATGTACCACCATTAACCGTTACGACAGGATTATATGGGCGACCTGTTTTATCTGCCGGCTTTGCTCCGTTCGCATAGATACCATATACTTTATCCGTTCCTCGAACCGTAAACACTGCATCACCACTGATAGTGACCATTCCATCTTGTGCAAGCACGCCATAAGCGGTCGTCGATTTCGGAAGTGCATTAAAGGAACCACCTGAAATTGTAGTTGTTCCAAGCGTTATGACGCTATACGCGGTAGTCGTTCCATTGGTTACTGCATTGACAGTACCGCCGGAAATATTCGCAACACCTCGGTATGTCGCTTTGATGGTATTGGGTTTCACATTGTTAAACGTATATGCTCCACCCACATAGATACCATAGGCCGTTGTAGTGGTAGCCGTAGCATTGATCGTACCACCCGTCATCTCCAAATGACCGATATAGTTACTTGCCGAACCCTCCACATAGATACCGCGAGCGGTTGTAGTCTTGGTGTTGGCATTGATAGTACCACCAGAGACATACGCAGTACCGCTACCGATATAGAGACCGATAGTGCTGGTTGTTGAAGTGGACGTGGCTGTGATTGTACCACCATTGATATATGCACGACTGGATGTTCCTGTAGAAGCAACTACTTGTACACCATAAGGAGCATAGGGTGACTTAGACTCAACCTCGCCACCATTGAGTGTGAATTTCTGACCGGCAGCAATCGTAACCCCACTGAGTATACCCGAATTGCTGGTGGATGTATAAGTGAACATATCTTCCGCATATACCTTACCATTGTTGATTACCAGTTCACCTCCTTGCAGATAAACTCCATGCCAACGCTTGCTTTGCGTAGCAGTGTTCGGATTGGCATGGAGTCTCCATTCGCCGGTCTTGTAAGTACTGTTATCGGTAATGGTGAATTTACCACCCGTCATATTGATGGTGAACATCTTGATTTCCGTCGTACCGCTACCGGTGACAGTCATGTCCATCACGTGTCCGTTGAGATCCAGCGTACAATTCGTATTGGGTGCTGTGAACGTATAGGCTGTCATGTCGGCTTGCACGTCACGCAGAATGGTGATAGTGACATTTTTCTTAAGTTGTGCCACATTCAGTGCCTCTTGCAGCAAATAGAAATCACGTGTCTCCATTGCATCTTCAACACGCACGAAAGGCGTAGCAATCAGCCATTCGCCATTCACATAATCATAATACGTTCTGACGTTGGTCTGCTCGTCGGCGGTATAGAAGAAGGGCTCCTCGCGCTCCACACGCATCCAGTCGTTATTGAACCAGATGTAGGTTCCGTCTTCGGAAATCGTGTAAGCCTTCTGTTCACCCGTGTAAGGAGCAGCCTCGTGCCAGTTACATCCGCTGAAGCAGATGTAATACTGCTCGGCATTGGCTACGGCATGGTAAGCGGGGTCATAACCGTTGCTCTCAATCGCGATAAAGCGCCCATCAACCAATGCTTTCTTCACTCCTTCTATGGTATAGAGACAGTTCTCATCCACTTCACCAACTTCCACCCAGAGGCAGTTGTCCTTTTGATAAAGCACATTGTCCGAACCACTATATACATTTTCCGTCTCGGTAGGCAGGAACTGATGCCATTCGCCCAGCATAGCGAAGTTGTAGTAGGCGGCCGGCGTTGAGCCTGTCCACCAATTCTTACACTCATCCGCCGCAACATTATGCCATTTCATACCCGCCTCAAGACCTGTCTTGTCGTGAGAATAAACAGCCGCCGTGCTTACGTCCTCACCAGCGTTGCCGTTGTCCATATATGTAAACAGATAGGTCTGGTCGTCTGGCCGTGGATTCTTGTTCTCCTCACGGAACCAACGACCGTTGACATTATAGAACTTTGTCGATCCGATGCTTCGGGTATAGGTACCGTCCTCGTTGTGAAGATTGGCGGCAGCTTCCGGATTCTCCACCCACGTGATGTAGGGAGACGAACCTAACACATTCACTTGCCATAGCGGGCCATTGTCCGAAGGCAGCGCGCCCTCGAAGTTGATGACACCGCCGCCATTACCCATCAGGTTGGCGCCTCCAGTAGTGGAATAGATATATCCTTCCCCGGCTTTCACATTCAGCGTGCCGTCAATAATCACCTTTGCATCATCAAGACCTGCTTTGGAATTTTCTGCGCCACGATTCTTATGGCTGGTCAAGATGTTGAAAGAACGGAAATAATAGTTATGGATATAGAGTCCCCAATCGTCCACATCGAACATGTGAACCTTCGTCTTCAAATTGACCGTAGCCGTATTTTTGATTTCCAAGACTGCTCCTGCCTGAATAGTAAGCGGCTTTGCCAAGGTCATATTGCAGTTAGCAATAATGATATGCATACTGTTGGAAACCGGCAGATTGCACTCCCCTGAATAGAAGTCTCCGACTAAAGGCAATTCCAAAACAAGTTCATTCAATTCAGCGGTACCATTCAACTCGTAACATGTCAAATCAGTCGTAGGATCATACCATTTACGAATAATAGACCCTTCATCCTTTAGTAAGAACAACGTCTCCGAGGAACCAATCATAGAAACCTCAAATGGAACAGATCCAAAACCAGTATTGACAGCCATAAAGTTTTTCATCATGGAGTTATAGTAATACGTTGTCGGCACCTCAATATTCTGGATAGCATAACTCTGGAAGGGGAACAGCATTTTATCTTCCACTTCGTAGTAGATATTGGATGTAGCGGTACCACCACGCCAATCGCCTAACTCAAAATCCTCATAGACAGTTGCTCCAGCATTGGCCGTCACAGTACCCGTTCCTTGCGTGTTATTTCCTTGGTCCATATCCTGTCCTTTGATGAAGCCCCAACAGTAGAGACTACCGCCATTGTTCACCTCGATATGTCCGCCATTCGCCATATTGATTAATCCGCAACCGCCGGTTACGTAGGAGGATTTATTTCCACCACCGGTGGCCATGATATTGGCACTGACGCACAAATTACCGTTAACGACGAAGTTCACACCTTCTTTTAATGTCAACGTACGGTAAGCGTAAAGTGCGGAAGCCGTGGTAACCACAGTCGGAATGGTCTGCAATTCTTCAAAATCAGCCTGATGAGGAATTAACAAGGTCACTCCGGCAGGAATGGTATAGGTAGCCGGGACACTCAATACGGTGTCCTTCATCAGCGTCACAACCGGTTCCTGATCGGCGATACCGCCAGCAACACTGAGTGCTTCGGTCAAATCATCAAATAGTGCCGCTTCTATCTTGAAGGCACCTTTTGCCATACCGAATACAGGCTCAACAGTAACAGCCTCATTAAACATCCTGGTAACAGATGACTGGAGAGATGCCATCACGCCGTTGATTTTCCATCCCTGGAACACGTATCCCGTTGCCGGAGCGGGCGCGCTAACAGTTACCGTACAATGTTCCGGAGCGATGGAGGTCATGTGCTTCACATAATCCGCAGAAGACACGGTATGCGCGACACCGTCGTCCTCATAGGTTACCGTATATGTACCATGCGCGTGATGCTTGAATGTCATATCAAAAGCATCAATCAACACGATAGGTAACGAGAACTCATGATGATTGTATGTATAGTTGTCTCCAAATGTCACCTTGCAGGCATCACCGGCCGTAGCAGCTCTAGCAGCGGCTGCATCCGCACCCTCTTTCAGCGTAACCTTTATCACTTTCTGTACAACGTTACCCAAGCCAAGGTCGGTATTATCGAAAGCGATTGTCGCGCCGGATGCCTTGCCTGCTGTCTGCAATTCAAAATATTGGGAAGCAGCAGCATTCAATGCCACCGTTGCACTATACGTATTGGAGAACGTGGCGGTGACATCCAAATCATAAATCGTTCCGTTGTCATTAATCAGCAACACACGCTCGTAATCCGCCGTGATAGTATCTTTATCGGAGAACCGTACGTCCGTAAAGTATGCTCCACTACCTGAGCCACGGAAAAGGAGTCTCGTCGCAGCCGGAGAGAAGGAGAAGAAGTTCTCACCCGCCGCAAATGATTTTCCACTAGCAATTACCGTCGAAGTGTTGTTGCTATCGTATTCTGTAATTGTCCATGTGGTAGTACCCTTGTCCTGATAACTGAACGACATTGTTGTGTAACCGCCCACATGGAAGTAAACGTTATCGCCATAGTCGATATATAGCTCGTGCTTTGACTCGTCAAATTTCTCCCAACTGGTATGTTCGATTACAGAGGCATCGTTGAATTGTGCATTCGTAGTCAGGTGAATTGCTTCCGGATTAGCAACGATATTCGCAGTATATGTTTCATTCATCGCCGCATAAGTATCTGTCTGCGGTATAGAGAAAGCAAAAGTCGCCGTGATTCCGGGCTCGTGGTGCAGATAGGGCACTGTCGCAGACTTTGCCTCTGCATCGTAAGTCACCACGTTGCCGGCTGTCTTGGTCAACGTCCATGCACCATCCGAAGTCGTGGATAACGGAGTGGTTGAAACGGCATTCTCCTTTATCGTAGTCCAATTCCATGTCACCTCCGGTGTCAGCAACGGCAGTGCCTGATAAGTCAGCGTCAGAACCGCAGTAACCGTTCCTTCAGAACCGGTTCCTGAAACAGTCAGCGTTGCTGTATGGTTAGTAGCCGTAGTAACAGGAGTGGTGCGATGCGCACGGATAGCAAGTGTTTGATTCAGCTTTGAGAAATCAACTGTATTCACGTCAAACTCAAACACGCCATCCGGGTCGTTCCATACTTTAGCCGGGTTTGTGACACCCACCATAAACAAATCCACCAACACGTCCTCATGGTTCGTGCCGATAATGTTACCAAACGAATAACTCTCGTTATTATTAGGAGACTGGTTGCCATCGGCAGCAAAGGTAATCACGGAAGCATCCAAACCCTTACCACGTAACGTTATATCTTTCGTACACTTCAATTCAACACTATTTGCATCCGTATAACTTGTTTCCACATGCAGAGTGGCAGAAAGATCTCCTGTCGCCGTAGGAGCAAAAATAACATCCAACAGGCCTGCCGAATACTGACCAGAAACGGTTTGTGTGCCATTAGCAAACTTGAATTGGTCGGCATTGGTACCCGTGATGGTGGCTGTCCACGTTGCATAATTAACCGCCACACCCGTTGTCTGCTCGTGAGCATAGACAAGTTTATTAGCCAAGCGGTCACGCTCGGAAGCGGCGACCTCCATACCAGTATAATACGTCTCTACCAATTCCCCGCCTACGTAACTCCAATCCAATTCAGTTACGTTAAGAGCAAATTCAGGTTGCAGATTCACATACACGGGCACAGAACCAGAAGCACTTGTGGCAGCCTCATTCTTGGCGGTAAGCGTCACCGTTGCTGTAGAAACCGGAGTCGATGTACCTGAATGCACATTGTGTGCCGTATAGGTTACAGGTACCGTGATTACGTTATCATTGCGGGTCGGCGTTCCCAATACGAAATTGCCGTCTCCGCCGGATAAAACACAATCAAAAGCAGACACCGGACCAATATCCGACACATTGAATCTCACATTCGTCGTACCCGATGCATTAGGCGAAGAATTAATGGTAATCGAACCTGTCTCTTTCAATGACTCAACCGAAACCAAGTTGTTATACGTAGCCTCGGGAATAAACATCCAGCGTTGACTGGGTGCTGACTCGTTTTTGGTCGAGTAAGTTGCTTTACCTGCCGAATAAGAGCTTGTCTGCATCTCCCACCATGTATAGCCACTACTATGACCATTATTGAGGTTCACCATGTAGGTACCATCTCCCTTGGCTTCTAATGTCTTTTCAGGAGATGCTTCCGGTTTGATATACGTACCATTCTTGTTTACATATTTCGTTTCTCCTTCATCCACGCAACTGATGGTAAAATTGGTAGCTGAGGAGAAAGTAAGGGTATAGAGAACTGCCAAATTAGGATCTTTAGTACCACACACGACCTTTCCATCCGAATATTCGTAAAGACCTGCTAATCCGTTATAACCGACACCAAAGAGGTAATAATTACCCGTTGTCGGAGCCTCGGCTAGTGTGGACCAATCAACGGCAACCTTGCCGAATTTAGCATACACCGTGGTAGTAGGTGCATCCGCTTCCGAAGTGGACATGTTGACAAAAGCGGCGCTGGAACTCCAACAGTTATATTCCATAGACGAAGAACCGACGGGTTGTGAACAAGCTTCATCCTTGTACCATCCCACAAACTCCACATCTGTACTGCATTGCGCATACAGCATAAAATCGGGATTTCCGCTACTGGACTTAACACTACTAGTATAATCAGTACTCCATGTCTTTGGATTACTTCGCTCGCTGTAGGCACAAGTAAACACCTGCCCGCTTCCTCCGCCTTCGGGATTTACCGCCACTACCCTAATTTTCCAGTAGTTCGTTGCCGAAACCGACAGCACACTTGTCAGGAAGGCAAGAATCAGCCCTCCCAAGAGAAATCTTGATTTCCTCATTTTAAATTTCCTCATAATTATTTGTTAATATACTATTTGCTTCATTATTGCTTCCCGTCTGCCTGATTATAGAATACGCATTTTGCATTTCAGTCCCGATGCAGGCACACCTAAAGCGCACAAAAGTACTATATAATGTATAAACAAGCAAAATATTATGTAAAAAAAGGAAGAATCGGAAACTTTTTCTAAACATACAGCACCTTACGCATGCGGCGGACATAACCGAATAATCGGTCAAGAATGGCCATACAATCCAATACGGCTAACAGGAGGAGACGGAAACGGACGAAAAAAGCAATAAAGACATTCCATAACGGAGTGCCTTTACTGTTGCTTATCACGGCAAGGAATGCCGCATGACAGTTACGGAAAGGAGCAGAAAGGGGGTTATCGGGCCGCTTTGAGGCGGGCAGAGATGGTGGCAATGATGAAGCCACGCAAGGTGCTGTAACGCTTGATGCGGGAGTCGGGGGAGAGGTTCTTCGTACGCTTCAGATGCTGCCGGTACTCCGCCTGCCAATAAGCGAGGCGGTCAGCGTCCTGCATATCCGCCGTACACCTGCGGGAGGCCTCAGCAAAAAGACTAATAGCCGCCTTGCGTGAGTCGGCAAGCTCGCCCTTATACGGATTGAGAATCGCATAGGCGTGCGTACGGCCGTTGCGGGTGCGGTAAACGACTTTCTCCTTCCATGAGAACTTGCCACTGATGTCCTGAATAGGTGAAGATGGTGTAAGTGATGCCATAAGTGTTTGTTTATTTGGTTGTTCGTATTATATTCCTTCGCTAAGATTTCGGTGATGTCCGCTTAATCTATCGTATATCTAACGAGTATCTATCGTATATCTAACGTATATCTATCGTGTATCTAACGTATATCTATCGTATATCTATCGTGTATCTATCGTATATCTATCGTAGCAGGCGGCTGAAAAGAGGCTATCAAAATGCGACTGATTCGGAGGGTAACTGCTACTGATTCGAAAGGGTGAGGGAGACTGATTCGGAGAGGTGAGGGAGAAAGACGGTCAGACTGCGCGGGAGATATGGACGAGGTGATGGGTGTACCGGCCGTCGGGATGGGCGGCATCGGCTGAATCCAAAGAGAGAATGCCGTGGGCGTCAAGATGTTCGATTTTGACACGTCCCGAACAATGAATGACGTTGTTCTTATCAAGCAGTATGCCCACGTGCGTGACATGGGGCGGCGCATCGGTGGTGGCAGGAAGCGGGACGCGCTCAATCTCGGTGGAGGAAGCAGGCGTATCCGCATCCAACTGCGCGGGATGGTCAAAGAAAAGCAGGTCGCCCGGCATGGCGTGCTCCAACGAATAGACAGGACTGACACGGCGGAACAAGTCATTCTTCGCGACGACCTGCGACAGGCTGTACTGCTCGGACGCATTGCGCGGGAGCGATATGCCGAAGAGCGAGCAGACAATCTGCGTGAACCCCGAACAGTCCATTCCCATCGCGTTCTTTCCGCCCCACAAATACGGGGTATTGAGGAAGAAGCGCGTGGTCTGCATGAGGCTGTCGAGGGTCAAGGGCAAAGGATTGACCAGAACCGTAGAAGGATTGATGCGGAAACGCATTCCCATAACCGAGAAAAATCCGTTGCTGTACGAGGGAAGCCTTGTCCCGACAGTCAGCGGAACAGTCTGCCCGTTCCGTTCGCTGACAGCATGAGTCATCGGCC
>JAGCWE010000040.1 GCA_017962005.1 Paludibacteraceae bacterium
CAACTTCGGTGTGTTCGTTGAGATTGAAGAGGGCGTTGAAGGCCTCATTCACATCAGCGACCTCAGTTGGGTTAAGAAAATCAAACACCCCAATGAGTTCACCTCTATCGGTGCTGAAATTGAGGTTGTTGTACTGGAGATTGACAAGGACAACCGCCGTTTGAGCCTCGGTCACAAGCAGCTTGAGGACAATCCGTGGGAGGAACTCGAAGCCAAGTACGGACTTGACACTGTTGTTAATGGCAAGGTCGTTGAGATGAACGACAAGGGTGCCGTTATCGCCCTTGAGGACGGCGTGGAAGGTTTCTGCACCACACGTCATCTGCAGAAAGAGGACAAGTCGGCTGTCGCTGTCGGTGACACACTGCCTTTCCGCGTGATTGAGTTCAACCGCGATGCCAAGCGCATTCTGTTGAGCCACCTCCGCACATGGGAGGAGCGCAAGGAAGTTCCCGCTAAGGAGAAGGCTCCCAAGAAAGAGGCGCAGCCCGAACTGCCGAAGGCGGAGAAGACCACTACGCTCGGTGACCTTGACGCACTTGCTTCCCTCAAGGCAAGCATGGAAGCCGGCACGGATAAATAATCCCTTGCCCTCTTATATCCCGAAGAGGCGCGCCCTTATCCGGCGCGCTTCTTTATGTATGCCCTATGGTTGCGCTGTATAGTTCACTTATGGAGAAAAAGGTAAAAAAACACGATTTTTCTTGCATGGGTGAAAATGTTGCCGTACTTTTGCGGTCGCATTCGTGAGGAAGTGTCTTTGCGAATGCGGAAACAAACCGGGGTACTAGCTCATCTGGTAGAGCGCAACAATGGCATTGTTGAGGTGAGGAGTTCGAGTCTCCTGTGCTCCACAAGAGGAATCAGCCGTCTATCCAATAAGCGGCTGATTCTGTTTCTCGTTGTTCTCTTAATCAGACTATACCCTACCCTCGCTGTTGCCCTCGGAGCGGAAAACTCATTGTCAAACCCCTTGGGTGTTAGAAAGGAAGGAACACCACAAAGCTCAGAGAATAAGATGCGTTTTGGAGAGTGAAATCATTGATTTTTGCATTTTTCTGAAAAAAAACTTGTCGGATGAGAAATTTGCAGTAATTTTGCGGGCTTTTTTGACGAACGGCGCATCTGTTATGCGCATATTTATAGACCACAAACAGGCACTTTGAGAGTGCCGGAACCAAATACAGATAAAACAAAACATTAGAAGGAGGACACAGCTATAGCCTATCCGCAAAATGGTCCGCAACGTCGTGACCGCGTAGAGAAAGAGATGCCGAATCGGATTAACGAGAAAATCCGAGGCATAAGAGAAGTTCGTCTTGTAGGCGACAATGTAGAACAAGGCATCTATTCGTATGAAGAGGCTATGCGCATAGCCGATTTGCAAAATCTGGACTTGGTGGAAATAAGTCCCAATGCGGATCCTCCTGTGTGCCGGGTGCTGGATTATCAGAAGTTCCTCTATCAGAAAAAGCGCAAGGAAAAGGAACAGAAGCAGAACTCTAAGAAGATTGACATCAAGGAAATCCGTTTCGGACCGCAGACGGATGACCACGACTACAACTTCAAGCTGAAGCACGCGCAGGAGTTCCTCAAGGACGGCGACAAAGTGAAGGCGTACGTTTTCTTCCGCGGACGTTCCATTCTGTTCAAGGAGCAGGGAGAGTTGCTGCTGGCGCGGTTCTGCACCGACCTGGAGGATGTCGGTAAGCCCGAAGCGGTACCCAAGCTCGAAGGCAAACGGATGATTGTGATTATCGCTCCGAAGAAATAAGTATGGTCGCAGGGCCCTGAGGCTGCCCCCGACCTAAAACAGAAAATAAACCATTAAAAAACAAACAAAATGCCAAAGGTAAAGACTAATTCCGGTGCTAAAAAAAGATTCGCTCTTACCGGAACGGGTAAAATTAAGCGTAAGCACGCTTACAAGAGTCACATTCTGACCAAGAAGACCAAGAAGCAGAAGCGTAATCTGACGCATGTGGCTATGGTCGACCAAACAAACATGCGTAGTCTGCGCGAAATGCTGCTGCTCCGCTAAGTCATTAACCACCAAGAAAAATTTACAGAACTATGCCAAGATCAGTAAATCATGTAGCTTCTCGCGCACGCCGCAAGAAGATTATGAGCCTCACGAGAGGTAACTTTGGTGGCCGTGCTAATGTGTGGACAGTCGCCAAGAACACATGGGAGAAAGGTCTCCAGTACGCTTATCGCGATCGTAAGAACAAGAAACGCACCTTCCGCGCACTGTGGATACAGCGTATTAACGCTGCCGCACGGCTGGAGGGAATGAGTTACAGCCAGATGATGGGCGCGCTCAAGAAAGCGGGCATCGAAATCAACCGCAAGGTACTCGCCGATTTGGCGATGAACCAGCCGAAGGCTTTCAAGGCTGTGGCCGACCAGGCGAAGAAAGCGATGTAGCCTGCTGGCTGAAAGTGTCCGGAATGAGGTTGCGGAATCCGAAAGGTTTCGCAACTTCTTTTGTCGGGACAGCGGATGACGCTTGAGAGTCATGGGAGAATAAGGGACACGGAGAGATAAAAGACAGGAATCCTTCTGATATCTTATTCGGAAAGTAAAGCATCCGAATAAAAGAACAGGAAATAATACGATTTTTGTTTTGTATTATCACGGATATGTTGTACTTTTGCGGCAATGTATAATTGTACAATGGAGCATGACGGCAAAGGCATTGTCTCATGAATCCGGACAAAGATAATCAAAAGCGATAAAGTGATATGATACAACGTGTTCAGACCATATACCTGCTGCTGGTGGTCATACTGGGAGTGGTACTTTTCTTTTTGCCGGTGGTGGCGTTTACGACTCCCTACGAAGCGGGCGTCCAGCGGATGTTTGAGCTGGGTGCTCTCGGACTGGAGGAGCTGACGGATGACTACAGTTTCACAGGGCTGATATTGAAGCCTGTAACACTTTCGGGTACGGGAGTGCTGGCAGTTGCTACGCTATTGATTCCCGTATTGGCGTTGGTGATTGTCTTTCTCTACCGCCGCCGAATACTGCAGGCGCGCCTGTGCCTTTTCCTTGCGGCTTTCTGCGCGGGGTACTACGGGGTTTTAGGTGTCTTCATCTGGTTCGGCAAGCGGCAGGTGGCTCCGGACTGGGATATGCTGTTCGGTTCGTGTATCCCGCTTATATGTCTGGTACTGACGCTGATGTCGGCACGTTTGATACTGAAGGACGAGGCAAAGGTACGGGCTGCCGACCGTCTGAGGTGACAATCACTATGCGGGACGGACTGCATAATGCTTTGCTTTGCCGCATCTCAGGACAAGATACGGACAAGAATACGAACGAATAACGATAATAAAACATACAAGGTATGATCAACCGGACAATGGTGCGCACACGTGTGGTTCAGACACTGTTCGCCTATTACCAGATGGAGGATTCAACCCTCTCATCCGCGCGCAAGAGTTTGCAGAAGAGTTACGAAGACCTCTATGCGCTGTATATTCACCTGTTCGGCTTCGCCAATGAGCTGGTGCGTTATGCGGAGCAGCAGATGGAGGAGAGCCGTGCGCGCGCCAAAGCGACTCATACGACGTATATGCCTGACCGTAGGTTCTTGGACAACAGGTTTGTTCATGACTTGTTTGTGCATCATGAGTTGAGGCATTGGACGGAGGAATACCGTTTGAGCTGGGATGCGGGCATGAACGCGGTAATCAACATCTACAGGATGCTTCAGACACAGCCGTTCTTCCATGAGTACATGAAGTTGCCGGAAACGACGTATGAGGACGACCGCCGCCTGTTCCGGCGCATCTACCAGGTTCTGCTTCCGAACAACGAGTCTGTGCATCATGCGCTTGAGGAGATGGAGATAGCACTCGACCGCAACCACTGGTCCACGGACTTTGAGGTGATACTGAGCTACGTGATAAAGACGATGAAACAGTTCAAGCAGGAAGGTGACGAACCGAAACTGCTGCCGATGTTCGAAAGCGAGGAGGAGCTGCAGTTCGGTTTGGATCTGATGCAGAAGACAATAGAGAACAGGGAGGCATACAGCAAACTTATCGACAAATACTTGCGTAACTGGGAGGCGGACCGTGTGGCGTATATGGACCGTATCATCATGCTCACAGCGCTGACCGAGATTCTCTGTTTTCCTAACATCGCACTGGAGATTTCGCTCAACGAGTATATCGAGATTGCCAAAGAGTACAGTTCCGAAAAGAGCCATATCTTCATCAACGGGATACTGGACAACATACTGAAAGAACAGAATATAACAGGTGTGATACCTGCTGAGAGTAACCAATTATAAAAACAATGAATACTATGCTTAACGTTATTTTATTGCAGGCAGCCGGAGGTTCGGCTGCGGGACAGGGTAGTTCCTGGAGTTTTTGGATAATGATGATTCTCATCTTCGTTGTGTTCTACTTCTTTATGATTCGTCCGCAGACGAAGAAGCAGAAGGAGTTGCAGAAGCAGCGCGAGGCGATGAAGAAAGGTGACAAGGTGGTGACAGCCGGCGGCATCTACGGCATCATCAAGGAGGTGAATGATGCACATTTCCTTATTGAGATCAGCAAGGATGTGGTCATCAAGGTGGACAAGGGCAGCGTCTATGCCTCCGCCGAGGACGTACAGACTGAGGAGAAGAAATAACCGGCAGTGAAATGGAGTAAGGACATACTGACCTACCTGCTCTTTGTGGCGTTCGCTTTCCTTATATGGTGGACGAACGCGTGGAACGACAGGCAGTCGGAACAAGAAAGCGGACAGCAGGTTCACAAGACCGGTGACTTGCAGGAGGACAGCAGACAGATGATCACAGAGAAGCTGTTTGAACTGCCGATTGAAGTGACTGGTGTGCCGCAGGGCAAGATTGTCCGCGTCTTTCCGAGCAAGGCGGAGGTGTATGTCCGTGTAAGGATGAACCGGTACGAGGAGTTGCAGAAAGAGGATTTCCGAGTGTGGTGTTCCTACCCTGTTACCCAGACGGACGTACTGATGCTCCACGTGGATGCCAACGAGACACAATCGCTGAGCATACGTGTCGAACCGGAGGAAGTGGAATACCTCATCGAAGACAGCCAATAGACAACCGACTAATAACTTTATATTATGCGCAAGATACAGATGGTTGATCTGCAGACGCAGTATCAGCAAATCAAGAAAGAGATAGATGGCGGCATACAGGAGGTGATTGACAGCGCGGCGTTTGTGAAGGGGAAGAAAGTGACGGACTTTGCCGGGCACCTTCAGTCGTACACGGGTGCAAAGCACGTTATTCCTGTGGGTAACGGGACGGATGCGCTTCAGATTGCACTGATGGCGTTGGGCTTGCAGCGCGGCGATGAGGTGATAACGCCTACGTTCACGTTTATAGCGACGGCGGAGGTGGTAGCCCTGCTTGGTCTGACACCGGTCGTAGTGGATGTGGACTGGGATACAATGAATATGGACACGGATGCCGTCCGTCGCGCGATTACTCCGAGAACGAAAGCGATAGTGCCTGTCCACCTGTTCGGTCAGTGCGCTGATATGGAGACGCTGCTTCAGATTGCCCGTGAGAATAACCTTTATGTCGTAGAAGATGCTTGTCAGGCTATCGGCGCGAAGTACACCTTCCGCGACGGACATACTGCCCAGGCGGGTACGATGGGCGAAATAGGCTGCACCAGTTTCTTCCCGAGCAAGAACCTCGGCTGTTACGGCGACGGCGGGGCGCTGTTCACCAACGATGATGCGCTGGCTGCCCGTATTCAGGCAATAGCCAATCATGGCATGGTTGTCCGCTATCACCACGACATGGTGGGCGTCAACAGCCGTCTGGACACCATTCAGGCTGCAGTGCTGGATGCCAAGCTGCCGCATCTGGACGAATACACGGCTGCCCGTCAGAAAGCCGCTGCATACTACGACAGCGCATTCCGTGACAATGAGAACCTGCTTGTTCCCGCACGTGCCCCCTACTCCACGCACGTCTATCACCAGTACACGCTCCGTCTGAGCGGACGTATCGCCCCGTTCCGCAGCGACATACAGGCACGGCTTGCGGAAAAAGGCATCCCTGCAATGATTTATTATCCTGTTCCTCTTCATTTGCAAAAGGCCTACCAGGATCCGCGCTATCGTGCGGGCGATTTTCCCGTGGCAGAGCGTCTGGCAAACTGCGTACTGAGTCTGCCCATGCATACCTGTCTTGACGAGGAACAACTGGCATACATAACGCACAACGTACTGCAAATCGTAGAGTCATGCAAGGGTTAAGTCTCTTCCAGTCGCTCAAGCAACAGCAAAAACTGTCTCCGGCGCAGATACAGGTGGTCAAGATGCTTGAACTGCCTTCTGTCGAACTGCAGCAACGCATCAACGAGGAACTGCAGGAGAACCCCGCTCTGGAAGAGGGCAAGGAGGAGACTGTGAATGAGTACGACAGCGAAGGTATGGAGGAGGAGAGTGATGACCGTGAATACGATAATCCGCTACAGAACGAAGACTTCAATTACGATGACTATGTGAACGACGATGAGATGCCCGACTATAGCGGTGCGGGTATGTCATCGGGACAGACGGAGACGGCGGAGATACCGGTCACGGCAGGCACAAGTTTCGGCGAATACTTGAAGAGCCAGGTCTATCTGACCCACATGACCAAGCCGGAGCGGCATATCGCCAAGTTCGTGGTATGGACTATTGACGACAACGGATACCTGCCCCGCACGGCGGAGGAGTTGTGCGATGACCTCGCGTTCCGCGAAGGACTGACGGTGAGCGAGGAAAAGATGAGGGAGATTATCCGCGAGATACAGACTTTCGACCCGCCCGGCGTAGGGGCGCACAACCTGCAGGAGTGTCTGCTCATACAACTCCGGCAGAAACCTTCTACTCCCGCCATTGAGAAGGCAATCGAAATTATAGAGAAGGATTTTGACAATTTCTCGCACCGCCGTCTGGACCGTATCCGGCAGTCATGGCAGATGGATGACGAGGCAATGAAAGCCGTTCTGCATGAGGTGAGTCTGCTCAATCCCAAGCCGGGCAGCGCGTGGACAGGAACGGTGTATGAGCGTCAGCAGACCACTGTTATCCCAGATTTCATTGTCACCACCGCGGACGGCGAACTGACGATAAAGATGAATCAGGGCGACATACCCGATCTGCGGGTGAACGACTCGTACAACAGGATGTATGCGGACTTGTCCAACGCACAGACGGCGAAACAAAAGGAAACGCTCCGTTTCGTAAAGCAGAAGATTGACTCCGCCCGCTGGTTCATTGATGCTGTTCGCCAGCGCAATGAGACACTGATGCGCGTTATGCGTGCCATCGTGCAGGCGCAGAAGAGTTTTTTCGAGCAGGGCGACCCGTCATCATTGCGTCCTATGGTGCTGCAGGAGATAGCCACCCAAACGGGGTACGATGTAAGCACCATATCAAGGGTGAGCAACTCCAAGTATGTGCAGACCGACTTTGGCGTCTATCCTGTCAAGTACTTTTTCACCGACCGTATGACCACCACGGACGGCAATGAAATCAGCAACGAGGAGGTCAAGAAGAACCTTCGCGAACTGATAGAGAACGAGGACAAGCGGCATCCTATGACAGACATTCAGGTGGTTGAGGAGATGCAGAAACGCGGTTATGCGCTGGCACGCCGCACCGTGGCCAAATACCGCGAGCTGTACGGTATTCCCGTGGCGCGGTTAAGAAAGGAGATATGATGCCGCACGGTTTCTCCTACTATATATCTCAGATTGTAAGCGTGGTCTTCCACCCGTTGCTGATGCCCTTTCACGGAATGATTATACTGATTATGTCCGTCTATCTATCGGGGGAAGCCAACCGTTACCTGATGGCAGCTGTATTGGGTTCTACAGCACGCGTCACGCTGCTATGGACATTCATTATTCCGTTGGCCTTCATATTGGTTCTGCTTTTTCTGGGGCGCATCACCTCGATAAGCATGCCGGAACAAAGCGACCGTCATCTGCCCTATTTTGCGTGTTCGGTGTGCTATATGGTATGGTGCGCGAAGTTGTGGATGGCGCACGTGCCTGTTGAATGGCTGCTCACGGCAATGGGAGGAACGCTGGCGTTGTTGGTTGTAGCGGCTGTCAACCGCCATTGGAAGATATCCGCCCATGCAACGGGTGTCGGCGGCGTGTTGGGAAGCGTACTGGCGTATTCCGTTGCAAGCGGATGGTACTCGTGGACGCTGCTTCTTACGGTGGCGTTCATCACCATAGCGGTTATGTGGGCGCGCATCCGTCTTGAGCGGCACACTCCGCTTCAGGTAAGTGCGGGATGGCTGACCGGGCTGCTGTGCACGTTGCTGCCGGTATATATCTATTCAAAAACAGTCTTATACTGATGTTCAAACTATTGGCCATATACATATCGTTGCTTACCTGCTCTCCGGGAGAGGAGTTGTATGCCCATTACGGTCATACAGCCATTCGGTTGCAAGATACGGAGGCGGGGATTGACTGGTGCTTCAACTACGGCACGTTCTCATTCAATTCGGGCAATTTCTATTGGAACTTTGTACGGGGTGAGACCTACTACGAACTCAGCGTGGAGCCTACGGAGGAGTTCTTCGCCGATTACAGGGAAGAACACCGTGAGGTATATGAACAACGGCTCAATCTGAACGAGAGACAGACAATAGCGATGCGCGACGCACTGCTCAGAAACTGCCGGCCGGAGAACCGCGAGTATCTGTACAACTTTGTATTTGACAACTGCGCCACCCGACCGTACTACCTTATCAAGGACATCGTTGGCGGAGAGCTGGCATCCACATATCAGGGATGGGAAGGCCGCACATACCGCGAGTTCATTCATCACTATACCCGTCCCGGCACGGTGATGGACTTTCTTATCAATATGATTTTCGGCAGGAGAGCGGACGCTACAATGCACGGTGAGCAACGATTGTTCCTTCCGGAGGAACTGATGTTCTATCTGAGTGAAGCGCGACTGGCAAACGGCGAACGACTTGTTGAAGAGGAATTCCTACGTCCGTTCGTAATCAAACCTGTCAGGTGGTGGGAAAGCAGATATACCTATCTCGCGCTTGCGGTTCTGCTGTCGCTATTATTGAGTTTCTTTGATGCACGCAAAGGCAGAATGACTATCGCGGTGGATATTGTGGCAGGCGTCATATACGCACTACTGATAGCCATAGTGGTCTTTCTGACCTATTTCTCCATTCACCCGTTGGTTGGTTGGAACTGGCGGCTGCTGGTCATTCCCGCTATATGGATAGTGTTCCGCTATGGCAGTTTCAAGTATTTTCAAAAGCGATGCATACAATGAGAACACCACTGCTTGCCTTTGTCTTGCTGTCAGCAATGGCGGTATGCGCCACTCCCCGTCTTACGGTGGTGATAGCCGTTGACGGTCTTCGGGCGGACAATATCGAATACATGCACAATTACTGGCTTCCGGGCGGATTGCGCACGTTGCAGGAAGAAGGCGGAAAGTCGCAACTCACATTCGACTTCAACGTGCAGGGCGATGACGAGACATTGGCGACACTACTGACCGGCGTGCAGCCGTCAGTACACGGGCTGAGTCTTAACCACTGCTTTTCGCGCAAGAGCCAAACAGTATATTCCTTCTTTGAGGACAAAACAGAACAGGGAATAGGCACGAAAGAGCAGGTGTCACTACATAACATGCCGGTGCCGACCTTGAGCGACATGTACCGTCTGCGCTACGGCAAGTTCACCAAGATTTATGCTGTCGGCCTGCAACCGTCAGCGGCCTTGCTGTTAGGGGGGCATAGTGCGAACGGCTGCTGCTGGCTTGACAGCAACAACCACAAATGGGTAACAAGCACCTGCTATTCTACAGGGCTGCCGGCAGCAGCGGATGCTGACAACATAAGCAAAAGGAAAGAGGACAGTTATGAGATGCCCAAGTGCAACTCTATGGTGGTGGATCTGGCGCTCCGTATCCAGCAGGAGGAGCAGTTGGGAAAAGACGAGACGCCGGATCTGCTTATGCTTCAGTGCAGCGTGCTGCGACCGTCCACCACCACCGACTGCATACAAGGCAAAGACGAGGAGGATATGCATCAGGCGCTGAACCAGTATCTGGGCTTTCTCATTGAGCAGTTGCAAAAGCGTGTCGGCAAGACGAATGTGCAGTTTGTCGTCATGGGTATCCCCCGTCACGGTCAGTCTGCGGAACAGTTAGAGCGCGTGGGTATTCCTGTCCGCTCGTTCAATCTCAGTCGCGCAGCCGCCCTTACCTCTGTCTATCTGATGGCCATCTACGGATACGAACGGTGGATAGAGGGAAGTTACGGCCAGTCTGTATATCTGAACCGCACCCTGATAGAGGAGAAGGGACTGGACTTACAGAAGATAGAGCGTCAGGTCGCTGACTTCCTAATGGACTTTGACGGTGTGCAGGCCGCCTATCCCCGCCATGAGGCGCTGTTGGTACCCGAACTGACAAGAGGTCTCGCGAAAGCCCATACGGGAGATGTGGTAGTGAGTCTGCAACCCGCGTGGCGCATGATGGCTGATGAAGAGACGGAAACAGACCACGTGATTGACAGTCAGCCGGATGTACCGTTGTACCTGCTTCGCAACGATGAAAAGGCTACACTGCCGACCTCAATGCGCGCCGTCCGTCTTATTCAACTGCTGCTTCAATAAACCAACAAACACCTATTCTATATGTTATTCTACGAAATCAAAATCAACTACCAACGTCAGACAGGCGAGAGCAATCCGTCGTCCGTCAAGGAGACGTATCTTGTGGAGGGACTGACCATCGCCGATGTGGAGAACCGCCTGATGGACGAACTGCGTCCGTACATGTTCGGCGACACTGAAGTCCCCAGCTGCAAGAAGGCGCAGTTCTACGACATTATCCCTTCGCCGGAAGGCGACCGCTGGTTCAAAGCCCGTGTGGAGATGATTACCATTGACGACAGCGGCAAAGAAAGACGCAAGGGCGTCTCCATACTCATTGAGGCGGCAACGATTGACGATGCCATGCAGAACCTGCGGAAGCAGCTCAACCAAGTAGACTGTGAGGTGGTGAGCCTGACCCGTTCGCCCATCGTGGACGTTCTTCGCGCCGTATGAGCAAGCCTCTTATCGATTTCGATGAGATTCTGCGTACCCGCGCACCGTATCTGCCACGGTTCGTAAAGCGGTGGCTAAGGCGTATTGTACACGTGGACGAGATGAACGCCTTCTACGAGACGCACAAGGGCATCTACGATTTTGATTTTGCGCGTATCTATCTTGACGAAGGCCTGCACTGCGATGCGGCTGTGGAAGGTGTTGACAACATCCCTACAGACAACCGTCCCGTCGTATTTGTCAGCAACCATCCCCTTGGCGGACTGGACGGCATCATCCTCAGTCTTGTACTCGGAGAAAAGCGCGGATACCGTCTTCGTGTAATAGTGAACGACTTTCTGCTGTTCATCCGTCCGTTGGCGGGTATCTTTGTACCCGTCAACAAGATTGGCCGTCAGAGCCGCGAGTACGCACAAAGGCAGAGGGAACTGTGGGAATCGGATATGGACGTGCTCACGTTTCCCGCAGGAGCGTGCAGCCGTCTGCAACGGGTACGCGGCGAGGGCTTCGCGGTACGCGACTTGGAATGGAAAAGTTCGTTCATCCGTCACGCTGTGAAGACCCACCGCGATGTGGTGCCCATCTACTTTGACGGGCGCAACTCCGATTTCTTCTACCGTCTTGCCTTCTGGCGCAAACATCTGGGCATCAAAACGAATATCGAGATGCTGTATCTGGTAGATGAGATGTACGGCGCGCGCAACAAGCATTTCCATGTCCGCATAGGCCAACCTATCCCCTACACCGTCTTCGACCAAAGCCGCACGCCGGATATGTGGGCGGAATGGGTCAAGGAGCAGGTGTATAAAATGAAGGAAAAGTAAAAATCAAGCCCTGCTTGCTCACATTGTAAAATCTGCGTACCTTTGCGGCGCAATACAGTACTTTCCGCTATGAAAGACATTATTCCGCGCGTCAGCCGTGAGCTGATAAAGAAGGAACTGACCAAAAAGAATTTTCTCCGTCCCACAAACAAGGCGGAAAACGAGATATACGATTTCACAGCAGCAGAGGCACCCAACCTGATGCGCGAGGTCGCCCGTCTGCGTGAGATAAGTTTCCGCACGGCAGGAGGCGCCACGGGCGAGGAAATGGATATGGACGAGATGGATACGATGGAGCCGTATCCATACCACCAGTTGATTGTATGGGACCCTGTCAACGACGAGATAGTGGGCGGGTACAGGTATCTGGTGTGCCGCGACTGCCGGTTCGACGAGAACGGCCAGCCCCGACTGACATCCTCCCATCTGTACCGCTACACAGATTACTTCATACGCAACTACCTTCCCTACACCATCGAGCTGGGGCGCGCTTTCGTCCAGCCGATGTACCAGAAGCGCGAGATGGGCAACAAGTCGCTGTACGCCCTCGACAATATATGGGACGGCATAGGCGCAGTGCTGTATAACCACCGCGACACAGTGCGCTACCTTATCGGCAAGGTGACCATGTACCCGCAGTACGACACACTCTCGCGCAACCTTATCTATGCCTACCTGCGCCGCTTCCACAACGACCCGAAAGGACTGTTCTACCCATACAATCCGATTGACATATCCATCGAAGGACAAGAACTGGCCGACAGCGTGTTCGTAGGCGATGACCCTACCCTCAACTACCAGCTGCTCCAACGCGCCCTGCACGCACGCGGGACATCCCTGCCGCCGATGTTCTCCGCCTACCTCAACGTGACCAACAAACTGCACTTCTTCGGCAATACGGTGAACGACGAACTGTCCGATGTCTATGAAACAGGCATCATGGTGACAGTGAATGACATAAAGGAGGACAAATGGACCCGCTACGTGGGTGCCTACATCCATTATCTGAAACACATCTTCTCCGAACGCTCTGTCAACCGCACCTCCTTTCTAACTGAAGAGCACTGATTTCCATATCACAAGCAACTATGGGGTTATTACTGTGGATGAATACTGCCAAACAAGATGATGACAAGCGTCCGGTAACGGAACTGTCAGCATCATCACACAGTAATCACCCGCTAATCACCCGCTAATCACCCGCTCGACCTACGTACTTATACCGACAAAAACCGTGACCAACATCCAACAACATATAGCCGCAATCCGTCAGACCCTTCCCGAAGGCGTGAGTCTGCTATGCGTGAGCAAGTTCCAGTCCGCGGAAGCCATCCGTGAGGCATACGATGCGGGCGAGAGGGACTTCGGCGAGAGCAGGGTTCAGGAACTCCTGCTCAAACACGAGGCACTGCCCAAGGACATCCGCTGGCACTTCATCGGACACCTGCAGACCAACAAAGTGAAGCAGATTGTCCCCTTCGTCCACCTCATTCACAGCGTGGACAGCGAGCACCTGCTGGCCTGCATCAACCGCGAGGCGGAGAAAACCGGCCGAAAAGTCAATGTGCTGCTCGAACTGCACGTGGCGAAGGAAACAAGCAAGACCGGTTTCACCCCCGATGAACTGGACAACCTGATGCAGTCCGCACCGTCCTATCCGTACATCTGCGTGCGGGGCGTGATGGGAATGGCAACCAACACGGACGACAGGGACGAGTGGCGGCGCTGCTTCCGGCTGATAGCCGCAGCAGGCAAAGATTTGCAGACCCGGACTGCGGGCTGCACACCTCCTGTGATTGTTTCAATGGGTATGTCAGAAGACTACCCTGTCGCCATAGAGGAAGGCTCCACTATGGTGCGCATCGGTTCATCCATCTTCGGAGCAAGAAATTATGCATAAAAGACACATCATACTGTCCGTTTGTCTGCTGTGCCTGTCCGTTCTTCTCCATGCGGAACGGACAACGCGCATCTACGGCTACGTGCTGGACCGACAGAACGTGGGCATCGAACTGGTGAACGTGTATCTCGACGACGGCGTGACCGGCACGACCACCAACAAGAACGGCTACTACACCCTCACCATACCGATGCAGGACACCGTGTGCCTGACCTTCTCCTTCCTGGGTTACACCACGCTCAAGCAATACGTCTATACGACTCAGGACGTGATGAACATCAACGTGGTGATGCAGGAGGAGACCACCGCCCTGAACGAGGTGGAAGTGCGCGGCATACAGAAGCAGCAGGGCATGATGGACAACACCTCCACTGAAATCATCCACCTGATGCCGGACGCTACGGGCGGGTCGATAGAGAGCCTGCTCATCACCTTTGCGGGCGTGAACCAGAACAACGAACTGAGCACCCAGTACAACGTACGCGGCGGCAGTTTTGACGAGAACTCGGTGTATGTGAACGGCATGGAGATCCATCGTCCTCTGCTCTTGCGCAGCGGGCAGCAGGAAGGACTAAGTTTCGTCAATCCCGACATGGTGGAGTCGGTGAGCTTCTCCGCAGGCGGCTTCACCGCCGAATACGGCGACAAGATGTCCAGCGTGCTGGACATACGCTACAAACGCCCCACACGCTTCGAGTCGTCACTGAGCCTGAGCCTGCTTGGCGCCAACGCCTACATCGGCTGGGGCGACAGCCTGCAGAGCCAGATGCACGGCATACGCTACAAGACAAGCAAGTACCTGCTGGGCGCGCTGCCCACATCGGGCAACTACCAGCCCAACTACTTCGACTACCAGACAAAGATGACGTGGACGCTTCCGAAGCAGTGGCAACTGGCTCTTCTGGGCAACTTCTCGCTGAACAACTACACGTTCCTGCCCGACTCGGAGAGCGAGGGCTTCGGCACCTACACGCAAGCGATGAACCGCACCATCTACTACGAGGGTAAGGAGAAAGACCGCTTCCTGACCACTTTCGGCGCACTGACCGCCTCGCGGCAATACAAACTCAATCAATCGACCTTGGATATAGGATTCACGCTCAACGGGTTCTACACGCGGGAGCAGGAGACCTACGACATACTCGCCGACTATATACTTTCCGAGCAATCGTTAGGAGGTAACAAGGCAACCGCCTCCAAACCCGGCGAATTGTCGAACGACAGCATTGGCGACAAGAATGTGATAGCGGAGGGTATGAACCACGAGCACGCCCGCAACCAACTGCAGGCAGGCGTGATAGCCCTTGCCCACAGCGGTCAGTGGCAATACGCGCGCAACACCCTCTCGTGGGGTCTGCAAGGGCAGGCTGAACTGATAAGCGACCGCATCAGCGAATGGGAGTGGCGCGATTCGGCGGGATACTCAATGCCCGACGACAACCGCACGATGCAACTGTTCTACACGCTCAAAGGCGAGAACCAGATGCGCAGCGCACGCATCGAAGCCTACGTGCAGGACGCATACAAATGGAACACCGAACTGGGCAGCGTCATCCTGACGGGCGGCGTACGGCTCAACTGGTGGAACTTCACCGGCGAGACACTCGTCTCACCCCGCGCCAACGTGGTCTGGTTCACAGGCAAGCAACGCGACATCGCCCTCCGGTTCGGTACGGGCCTGTACTACCAGGCACCTTTCTACAAAGAGCTGCGCGACACCCTCACGACCAACGGCGTGACACGTATCGTACTGAACGACAGCCTCAAGGCGCAACGCTCGGTGCATGCCGTATTGGGCTGCGACTACTACTTCCGCGCATGGGGACGCCCCTTCAAGTTCACCACCGAACTCTACGCCAAATATACCGACCGCATGGTTTCCTACACGGTGGAGAACGTGCGCGTCCGCTATTCGGGCAAGAACGACAGCCGCGCCTACACGCTGGGAGCAGACCTGAAACTGTACGGCGAGCTGGTTCCCGGTGTCGATTCGTGGGTCAGCTTCAGCGCGATGCGCAGCCGTATGCACATGGAGCAGGACACCTACAACCTCGGATGGTTCCCCACCCCGCAGGAACAGCGCTGGGCGGTCACGTTCTTCTTCCAGGACTATATACCCAAGTTCCCGCAGTACCGTCTGCACCTCAAGTTCATCTATTCGGAAGGACTGCCGTTCGGCTATCCCCACCGCGAGGACATGCGCTATCTGGGACACCTGTCCTCCTACAAGCGTCTGGACGTGGGTGCCAGCCGCACGTTCTCGGCACAAACCGACAAGTTCATGCGCGGCGCCGGAGCCAAACATATCGATTCGTGGAGCATCTACTTCGAGGTGTTCAACATCGTGGGATGGAAGAACGTCAATTCCTACTACTGGATATCCGCCGCCAACGGCAACCAGTGGGCGAGCCCCAACTACCTGACCGGACGTATGTACAACCTCCGTTTTGCCGTCAATCTGAAATAATATCCGCTTCAACCACCTTAACACACTGCACGTATGAAAGAGACACCGATGATGGAGCAGTTTCGCAAAATCAAAGAGCAATACCCTGACGCACTGCTTCTTTTCCGCTGCGGAGACTTCTACGAGACATACGCCGAGGACGCCGTCAAGGCTTCCAAGATACTCAATATCACACTCACCCACCGCAACAACGGCGCGTCATCGTCTCCCACGGAGATGGCTGGCTTCCCGTTCCACGCCCTGGACACCTACCTGCCCAAACTGGTGCGCGCCGGCATGCGTGTCGCCATTTGTGACCAACTGGAAGACCCCAAACTGACCAAGAAACTGGTCAAACGCGGCGTGACTGAACTGGTGACACCCGGCCTCAACTATTCAGACGCCGCCACACCCGCAAGGGAGAACAATTTCGTCTGCTGCCTGCATTTCGCCCCTGTGTCCAAAAGCCAGCCACAACGCTTCGGCATCGCATTTCTGGACATCTCCACAGGCGAATTCCTCGCTGCGGAAGGCAATACGGACTACGCAGACCATCTGCTCGCGTCATTCGCCCCCAAGGAAGTCCTTTTCATCCGCGACAGGAAACAGCTGTTTGAGGAACTGTTCGGGAACAAACACTTCACCTACTGCCTGGAGGACTGGATGCTGACACTTGAGTCGGCTACGGACCGTCTGAACCGCCAGTTCGGCACGCAGAACATGAAAGGGTTCGGTTTCGCATCCCTTCCCGACGCCGTCATCGCGGCAGGAGGCATACTCCATTACCTGGATATGACGCAGCATCTGCAGACAGACCATATCCAGCACCTGAGCCGTATCGAGGCTGACCGCTACGTATGGCTGGACCCGTTCACCGTCCGCAATCTTGAGCTGTTCGGTGCGCAGGCAGATGACCAACACACGCTCTTCGGCATTCTCAACCGGACAATGACCCCGATGGGAAGCCGCCTGATGCGCCGCTGGATAGGCATGCCGCTCAAGGAACTGCGCCCAATCCGGAACCGCCAGCAGGTGGTGGAATATCTGTTCCGTCATCCGGATGTCCGTGAATTGCTGGCGCAGCAGCTCAACGGTATGAGCGATGTGGAACGGCTGGTGAGCCGCCTGTCCACAGGCCGTATCAGTCCGCGCGAGATGGCCGCTCTCGCCGCAGTGCTGCAGGCTGTTGTCCCTGTCAAGCAGACGCTTGCGGAAGCGGAGGACACCCCCTACCTGCACACACTGGGCGAACAGATATCGCCTTGTGCGGAGCTGTGCGGACGCATCCGCAAGAGCCTATCGCCCAATCCTCCCGCCATGCAAGGCCGTCCGGATATGATTGGTCAGGGCGTGGACGAGGAACTGGACCGCCTGCGCGACATGCGCAACCACAGCAAGGACTACCTGCTGCAGATTCAGCGGAAAGAGGCGGAACGGACCGGCATACAGAGCCTCAAGATAGGCTACACCAACGTCTTCGGCTACTACCTTGAGGTGCGCAACGCCTACAAGGACCAGGTGCCGCATGAATGGATAAGAAAGCAGACGCTCGTCAATGCCGAACGCTATGTCACCCCCGAACTGAAAGAGTACGAGGAGCAGATAATGACCGCCGACGAGAAGATACAGATTATCGAGAACCGCATCTTCACCGACCTGATGGCATACGGCGCGCAGTTCACCTCCGACCTCCAGACCGATGCCAACGTACTCGCCCAACTGGACTGCCTGCTCAGTTTCGCCCTTGTAGCAGCCGACTACCGGTACGTCTGCCCCGAAGTGAACGAGAGCCTCGTGATTGACATCAGGCAGGGCCGTCATCCGGTTATCGAACGGCACATGCCGCCCTGGGAGAACTACATTGCGAACGACGTACGCATAGACAACGAATCGCAGCAGATTATCATGCTGACCGGCCCGAATATGGCGGGTAAGTCGGCACTGCTCCGTCAGACGGCGCTCATCACACTGATGGCGCAGACGGGGTCGTTCGTGCCTGCTGAAAGCGCGTCCATCGGACTGGTGGACAAAGTGTTCACCCGTGTCGGGGCGAGCGACAACATCTCTTCCGGCGAATCGACCTTTATGGTGGAGATGAACGAGGCGGCGGGCATACTGAACAACCTGAGCGAGCGTTCACTGGTGCTCTTCGACGAACTGGGGCGCGGCACATCCACCTACGACGGCATATCCATCGCGTGGGCGATTGTCGAATACCTGCACGAAAACCGCTGCCACGCAAAGACGCTGTTCGCCACCCATTACCACGAACTGAACGAGATGGAACGCACGTTCGAGCGCATCCGCAACTACAATGTGTCCGTTCGTGAGGCGGGCGGCAAAATCATTTTCCTGCGCCGCCTCGTGCCCGGCGGGTCGGAGCACAGTTTCGGTATCCATGTGGCGCAATTGGCAGGTATGCCGAAATCCATTGTGGAGCGCGCCAAAGTCATCCTCGCCGACCTCGAGGGCAAGCAGACCAACAAAGCCGGTGCCTTGCAGTCGGTGGCTCAGCGGGAAGGGCTGCAACTCTCCTTCTTCCAATTGGACGACCCTGTTCTGGAACAGGTGCGCGAGGAGGTGAAGGCACTCGACATCAACACGCTCACGCCTATTGACGCGCTCAACAAACTGGCTGAAATAAAGAAACTTGTGGGCGGATAACAAACCTTTTTGCACGTATGACGTTACTGATTATATTACTGATAGCAACCATTGCTCTTTCCTTCCTCTGCTCGCTGCTGGAATCGACACTGATGTCCACCACCCTGAGCTATATCACCCTGCGCGAGCAGGAAGGCTACAAACCCGCCGCGCGGATGAAGCGGTACAAGACGGAGCCGGATCAGGCGCTCGCCGCCATCCTCTCGTTCAACACGATAGCCAACACCGCCGGAGCCACCGCCATCGGCCATCAGGCGACGGAGGTCTTCCATTCCCTGCCCATCGGCATTGTCAGCGCGGGTATGACGCTGCTTATCCTTGTCTGCTCTGAAATCATACCCAAGAAAATAGGCACGAGCTATTGGAAGCACCTGATGGGATTCACCTCGTCCATGATACGCCTGCTGATTGTCGTGATGTATCCCTTTGTGCTGCTGTTCCGTTGGATTGGCAGAGTGTTCCCCGAATCGGACGAGGCGACGGTGAGCCGCGACGAGGTGGTGGCGATGGCAAGCGTCGGCGAGGAGGAAGGCGTGATTGAGGAGGACGAGAACAAGTTCATCCACAACATCATACACATCGACGATGTCAAGGCGAGCGACGTGATGACCCCGCGCGTGGTGGCATCCATCGCAAGCGAGCAGATGACGCTCCGCGAGTACTACGATGACGACAAGTACGACCATTTCTCGCGCATACCTGTCTATGCCGAATCGCCCGAATACATCACCGGCTACGTGCTGCGTGACGATGCGCTCGAGGACCTCGCGGAGGACAACTTCACCAAGACACTGGGCGAAATCAAGCGCCCCATACCCATCTTCAACGAGGACATGTCCATCGGCGAGATCTTCGACCTCCTGCTCAAGGAGCGCAGCAAGATTGCCGCTATCATCGACGAGTACGGCTGCTTTCAGGGCATCCTGACCATGGAGGACATCATTGAGACCATCTTCGGACTGGAGATTGTGGACGAGAACGACGAGATAACCGACATGCAGGCGTACGCGCGCGAACGCTGGCAGCAACGCCTCAAGCGCTACAAGAAGGAGAAGAAGTGATGCTCAGTGACAAGCAGGAGATACGGTCAGTGGCGGCAATGTGTGCCTTTCTGGTTTCGCCGACACTGTTGGGGTTGATACTGGCAAGCAACATATCGTCGGCGGATTTCCGCTTTCTGGCGAACACTGCGACCGGGGATGTGATTGCCTACCTGCTCTATCTGATTGCAGGGACGGCCTGCTATGCGATGGGGCTGGCTCTGTTCCGCCGCCGCACGTTCTTCTATATCGCCACGCTGACTTTCGTGCCTGCGGGCATCGAGATTGTGCATCAGATTCTCAACGGCGCGACCACCTCACTGCTCTTTCTTTACACGTGCGTCATTGCCGAGCCGGGCGAGTTGTGGGAACTCTTCACGTCCTATTGGTGGGTGCTGGGGACTGCTGTAGCCTTCTGGACCTCCTACCTCATCCTCAACTATAAGTACGTCCGGAACGAGTATCTTGTCCCTGACCGCAGATGGCGTTACGGCATCGCGGCGGCGTGCCTGTTCTTCTACATACTATGCGGCAGGATGGAGCCGGTACGGCAGTCCAATCCGACCGACATCTTCCTTGAGACTGCCGAAGTGATTCGGCTCCACCGTGCTATCCGCAACGCGGACGAGACGTTGCAGGACTTCCGCTTCGGGGCGGCGTACCACGCAGAGAGTGCCTCCGACGAGCAGGACGCCGATCTCGTGCTTTTCCTTGTCGGCGAGACTTCCCGTTACGACCACTGGCAGTTGAACGGCTATCCACGTGCCACCTCTCCCCGCCTGATGAAGCGCGGCGGACAAATCGTCACTTTCGACAGTTGCTACAGCGTCAGCAACCTCACGGCGGTCAGCGTCCCGATGATGCTCTCGCGCGCCACGCCTGCCACGCAGCAGCGGCTATATATGGAAAAGAGCCTGCCCGAAGCCTTCCAGGAGGCGGGCTACCGCACGGCGTGGATTGCCGACCAGAGTTTCACCAACGAACAGTTGCTGCGCATATCCTCCGCCTGCGATGTGTCCTACTATTTCGATGCCGGCAACAGGCTGCAGCGGTCGTTTATGGACTCGGTGCTGCTTCCGCCGCTTGCGAGGGAGTTGCAGGCCTGCGAAGGCAGGAAGGAGATGATTGTCATTCACTCCCTGGGCTGCCATTTCAAGTACTCCGCCCGTTATCCCGCCTCGTTCAGTGTCTTCACGCCCGACCTCAAGGAAAGGGACATCAGGGCGCTCATTGAGGACATGGACATCACCGGCGGCAGGCTCATACGCGACCGCATTGTGCTGAACGAGATACGCGAACTCTTTGTCAACAGTTACGACAATGCCGTGCTCTACACCGACTGGTTCATCGACGCCGTCATTGAGCAGCTCGAGCGGACGGGCAAGCGGGCCATACTGGTCTATGTGGGCGACCACGGCGAGAACCTGCTGGATGACGACAGGAACATGCTCTTGCATGGCTCTTTCCACGGCAGCAGCTACGAATACCATGTCCCGCTGTTCGTCTGGACGTCTTCGCAGTACCGCGAGGCGTACCCCGGCAAGGTGCGGGCGATAGAGGCCAACAGGCACAAGGCGTTCAGCACCATGCATCTGTTCCATTCGCTGCTTGACATGGGGCATGTGCGGTTCCCCGGTTGGGAGGCGGAGCGCAGTTTCTGCTCCGACTCGTGCCGTGCGGAGAACCCCGTCATCGGCTTGGATGCCAACCTCAAGTGCAAGGAACTACCTCGATAACAACGAATCACCATATATTTACTATTATGCAGAATTTCTTAGCAATCATCGGTGGCGGTCCTGCGGGTTATACCGCCGCTGAAAGGGCACTGAAAGCCGGAAGGCAAGTTGTAATCTTCGAGCAGGAGTCGCTGGGCGGCACGTGCCTGAACGTGGGATGCATCCCCACCAAGACCTTGCTCTACAGTGCCAAGCAGTACTTCAACGCCGTGAACGCCGACAAGTACGGAGTCCATGCCGACGCGGTCAGTTTCGACTATGCCAAGATCGTGCAGCGCAAGCAGAAAGTGGTGCGCAAGCTGGTGGCGGGTATCCGCCAGCGCCTGAAGAGCGACCTCTGCACCGTGGTCAATGCGCCCGCAAGGGTCGTTTCCCGCACCGATGAGAAGGTGGTCATCGAGGCGAACGGCGAGCAGTACGAGGCACAGAACCTGCTCATCTGCACTGGCTCCACCAATTTCGTGCCTCCTATTCCGGGCGTGAAGGACAACCCCGCCGTATGGGACTCGACCGACGCGCTGGCGGCTACCGAGTTGCCGCAGTCGATGATTATTGTCGGCGGCGGCGTGATTGGTATGGAGTTTGCCACCCTCTACCACGAACTGGGCGTGCCCGTTACCGTCGTGGAGGCTATGCCGCAGATTCTGCCCAACCTCGACCCCGACATCGTGAAGATGCTGCGCGACAAGTACGAGAAGAGCGGCATACGCATCCTCACCGACACCAAGGTGATGGCTTTGGACGGCGGCAGGGTGACGGCGCAGACCGCTGACGGAGGCGAACTGACGCTCGAGGCGGAGCATGTGCTTATCAGTGTGGGACGCCGTTCCAACCTCGTCGGACTGGAGGCGATGACCGACCTGGCAGTCAACCGCGGCATCACCGTGGACGACCGGATGCGGACCAACCTGAAGAACGTCTATGCGGCGGGCGACGTGACGGGCAAAATCATGCTGGCGCACGTGGCGAGCCGTCAGGCGGAGGTGGCTGTCGCCGCCATGCTGGGCGAGAACGGCCAGACCATCGACTACAACGCCATTCCGTCCGTGGTCTATACCAATCCCGAGATAGCCTCCGTGGGCAGGATGGAGAAAGACCTCGCCGAGGGCACCTATGAGGTACGCACGCTGCCGATGGCGTTCTCCGGACGCTTCGTGGCGGAGAACGAGGGCGAGATGGGGCTTTGCAAGATGCTCATAGACAAAGATAAGCACGTGCTGGGGGTCCACATGCTGGGCAATCCCTGCTCCGAGTTCGTCGCCGCGGCGTCGTTCGCTGTACGCATGGGCTATACCGTGGAGCAGATGGAGCAGGTCGTCTTCCCGCACCCCACCGTAAGTGAGATTCTCAAAGAGATACTGTGATTATGACCATTCAGGAAGAGATACGCGAACTGTGCCGGCGCAAGAACGCCGTCATTATGGCGCACTACTACCAGCGGGGCGAGGTGCAGGACGTTGCCGATTTCATCGGCGACAGTCTTGCGCTGGCCCAGCAGGCGGCTAAGACGAAGGCGGACATCATCGTGATGTGCGGCGTGCATTTCATGGCGGAGACGGCCAAGTGCCTCTGCCCCGAACGCAAGGTGCTCATTCCCGACCCGAAGGCGGGATGCAGTCTGGCGGACAGTTGTCAGGCGGCGGACCTGCGCAGGTGGAAGGAGCGGCATCCCGACTACACCGTGGTCAGTTACGTGAACACGTCGGCGGAGGTCAAAGCCCTCACCGATGTGGTGGTGACCAGCAGCAACGCGCTGAAGATTGTCAACCAGCTGCCCGCGGACGCGAAGATTCTGTTCGGACCCGACCAGAACCTCGGCAACTACATCAATTCCATGACGGGACGCCGGATGGAACTGTGGAACGGTGCGTGCCATGTCCACGCGCGTTTCTCGGCGGAGGCGCTGATGAACCTGAAAAAGGAGCATCCCAATGCGAAGGTGCTCACCCATCCCGAGTGCAAGCAGGTGATTATCAGCCTGAGCGATGTGGTCGGCTCCACGCAGGCGCTGCTCAACTATGTGCGCGAGCACAAGGACCCGGAGTACATCATCGTCACCGAATGGGGCGTCATTCACGAGATGCAGAAGTCATGCCCTGACGTCCGCTTCATTCCCGTGCCGCCCGAGATGACCGAGGGTGTCGGATGCTCGTGCAACGAGTGCGAGTACATGCGTATGATTACGTTGGAGAAACTGCGCGACACGCTCCGCGACGAGACGAACGCCGTCGAGGTTGACCCTGTAATCGCCCGCGAGGCTGTCAGCAGCATACGCCGTATGCTGGAGATGTCGTAGCCTCTGCGGCAGGACACAAATCACTTTCAGCCTGCTTTCGATTGGCGTGGAGATACGACAACGACACGACAACGAGTCGAAAACGACACGACAACGGGAGCGGGTGATATCTTAATTTTAACGGAACAGCACAATGGCAAAGGCTGAATTGGACATTTTGTTAAGCAAGTTGCAGGGCCGCCTCACGGGCAGCAGCGATTTGTATGTGACCAACCGGTACGGGAAGACTGTCATCAGCAACTATCCCAGGCACAAGGACCCGAAGAAGATTTCCGCGCGTCAGCGTGCCAACAGTTCGTCGTTTGGCGAGGCGGCAAAGCGGGCGAAGCTCGAGCTTGCCGATTCTGTCCGCCTTGCGTACTGGCAGGCGCGTTATGCCGAATACACCGCGCTTGCCGCTAAGAGCCTTAATCATGCCAATGCTGTGTTTTTCGGTGAGCATTCCGCAGCCGTCGCAAGGCAGAAGTTCTACTCCACTCTCCGCGGCTTCATCATCGCCCAGCTGACCAACCGTCAGTAACCGCCCCCCCCTTCTCCTTTCCCCTTTCCTCTGTCCCCTTTCCCGTCCGCCAATACCCCATCGCCCGCAACCATCTCTGCCCGCAAGCATTTCTGCCCGCCCGTAGGCATTTCAGTCCGCCCGCATTTCTGCCCGACAGCAAGCAGCACCTGTCTTCTTCTATTACCCCGACTGCCAGTCGGGAAAACACTCTGTCATGCCCCCCAAGGCATACTCCCGTACCGCCCGCATTTTCAGCCCGATAGCAAGCGGCACCTGCCTTCTTCTATTACCCCGACTGCCAGTCGGGAAAACACTCTGTCATGCCCCAAAGGCATACTCCCGTACCACCCGCATTTTCAGCCCGACTGCAAGGAATCCCGAGCATGGAACTTTCATTAAAAAAAGTTTCACTTTTTCTTGCATCTGCCGCATTTTTGTAGTATATTTGCACGCCGTTATATATATGGCAAAATATGCGAAGAAGGCATCAAAAGCTGCATTTGGGAGATATATTGTGTCTTTCGGATTAGCCAACACGGCAAAAGCTCCAAGAGAACAAAGTACTACTCAGTTAAATTATTATTCGGATAATCTATTATGGTAATTATATGAAGACACGTAGATTTTGTCCAAAATGCGGACGGCCTGTATTGAAGTCCAAATTATCAAACACACCATAGGTATGTGTTTCAGTGTTATGGATGTCAGGAAGACTTTTATAGATTTGAAATTTTACGGAAGAGTGATACGGCAAGAATTGAAGAATTAAGAGAATGGAGCATCATGCATGAAACGGAAACTGGAGGACATTTTCATAGTGTATATAAACCATACCCGAGGACACTCATATGATAGAGACTAATAGAATAGAATTCAAGCGCGAACTGACGCGCGAACTTGACATCGAGAAAGAAGTTGTAGCGTTCCTCAATTATCGAGAGGGAGGCATCATCTATGTGGGCGTCAATGACAACGGGAAACCTGTTGGCGTTAAAGATATTGATGGTGATATATTAAAATTGAAAGACCGTATCCGAATGGGCATATCACCATCACCCATGGGGTTGTTTGATGTTACAGTAGAACGTATTGATAATGTCCCCGTAATCAAGATTTTTGTTGCGAGCGGTAGCGAAAAGCCGTATTACAAGTCCAAATACGGTTTATCTGAGCGTGGTTGTTTCTTACGAGTTGGAACAGCTGCAGAGCCGATGCCCACTTCAATGATAGAAGATTTGTATGCGCATCGAGTACGCAATTCTTTACGCAACATTCGTTCTCCTCGAAAGAATCTTACATTTCGCCAGCTACATATCTATTACGAGTCAAAAGGGCTGTCTCTGCATGACCATTTCATGGAGAATCTTGACTTGCTAACTGATACCGGAGAGCCAAACTATGTTGCATATCTACTCGCTGATGAAAATAGTATGTCTATTAAGGTGGCTAAATACGCAGGCATAGACAGAGACGTTCTGATTGCGAATAACGAGTTAGGCTATTGCTCATTATTAAAAGCGACAGACAACGTCCTTGACAAACTGCGTGTAGAGAACAATGTGAATAGTGAGATAACATATAAACGCCGCATAGACACTCCACAATGGGATGAAAAAGCAATGCGTGAGATTGTAATTAATGCAATTGTGCATAATGATTATTACACCAACGAGGTGCCACCAAAGTTTGAAATCTTTTCGGACCATATTGAAATAACTTCAGCAGGGAGACTCCCGATCGACATGACACAAGAAGATTTCTTCAGTGGAGTAAGTTCGCCCCGTAACAAGGAGTTAATGCGAGTTTTTCGGGATGTAGATATGGTCGAAGCGCTCGGTTCTGGAATGAAGCGCATTGAAATAGTTTACTCACTAAAGCAAATCTTTACATTCTTACCTAATTTTATACGTATTTCTATACCATTTTGTTCACAAAAACGAAGTAAGGCAGTAACTGAAGATAATATTTTTGGCAACGTAAACGCCAGTATTGGCAGTGTAAATGACAGTGTAAATTTAAGACAACCGACTAAAAGACAATTAGATATAGTAGAGATGATTGCGAACGTTGCCAATATACATGGCAGTGTAAATGGCAAGGTACAAAGCGGATTAACCACGAAAGAGATTATAGCAAAATTGAATCTCTCCGAAAGAACTATTTTCCGCGAGTTAGCAATTCTCAAACAATTGGGTTTGATTCAACGTGTAGGTTCGGACAAAACGGGATATTGGATAGCAAGAAGAGTATGATGCATATCAAGTCAATAAGGCAATAACCATAATTTTATAATGGGAAGACAGCAGGATATCAATGCTATTCGTAGTACTATTCCTGCTGCTTATATCCCTGATTTTGAAAATGGATTGGCCCTATAAGATGTTGTTAAAATTCAAACAACTATAGATGATAACATCAAACCATCTTTGGAACAAAACGTCAAAGCAATAGATTAAATTGCAAAAGAGATAAAAAGCAATACAGAAAAAACATATCAATTACAGAGTCAACCACAAAAGAAGCAGAAATAAAAAATTAGCATGTCCACACCGCCGTTTATAGTAAGTGCTAAGGAAACACAACTTGCCTTGAATTCGAAACAGACAAGAGAATAAGGCACTTACAAAGAAAATGCATTTTTTTTGAAAAAAAGTTGCTATTTAGGTGATAGATTTTGGCCATTTTTTTGCTATATTATGGAGGGGTATATTTTTGCCGAACGCGACTGATAGATTTTTGTGTCTGTATGCCTCTATAGATATGTAAAGGGTATAGACTATGGTAGCCCAAGTATGACAACGCTTGAACTGGATATGATTCAGACTGCCGGCATTGGCGCATTGGCCCTTGTGGTCGGTATGGTATTGACACGAAAACTCGCTTTCTTGCAGAGAATATGCGTGCCGTCGCCTGTTACTGGCGGTCTCGTCTTCTCTTTGCTCACCTTGGCGCTTTACGCTTGGTTCGGTGTGGAGGTGTCTTTCGACGGCACGCTGAAGGATGTCTCTATGTTGGCATTTTTCACCTGCGTGGGCTTCCAGTGCGACCTGAAAGTGCTCAAACAGGGAGGCCGCCCCTTGGCTTTCATGCTGCTTCTGCTGGTGATTATGATTACGCTGCAGAACCTGATGCCGATGGGTATAACGCGCCTCATGGACGTCAACCCTCTGATTGGCATTGCGGCAGGTAGTGTCTCCATGACGGGAGGACACGGAACGGCAGACGGTTTTGCGGCTGTACTCGAATCGATGGGACTGCAAGGCGCGGATACGATAGGCATGGCGGCTGCCACTTTCGGGCTGATAGCCGGTTCGATGGTGGGGGGGCCGCTGGCGGATCTCATCATCCGGAAAAAACTGACGGACGGACAGAGTCAGCAGCAGGATGCGGCGGCAGACCCTGCCATGGCGGGTATAGAGAGTGACGAGGCTTCTCCTGCGGGACGCGCTATGCGTGTCAGTTCCAACGAACAGGAGTTCCGGCAGTATGCAGGGGCGTGCTATTGCATCCTCATGGTCATGGCTGGCGGCACTTTGCTGAGTTGGCTGCTCGCAAGGACGGGCATTACCTTTCCTCTCTATTTCGGAGCCTTGATATTGGCTGCTGTCGTGCGCAATATCATGGGAGTCATCCGCTACAAGGAAAACGGACAGTGGGTGAAGGCGGAAAAGATGCTTGATATGGAGCGCATCACCAGTGTGGGTAACATCTTCCTGTCTCTGTTCCTCGGCATGGCGATGATATCCTTGAGGCTGTGGGAACTGCAGAGCCTTGCCGTTCCGCTGATAGTCATTCTGGTCTCACAGGTGTTGCTGATGGTCCTGCTAGTCTATTTTGTAGCATTTCCTGTGTTGGGGCGTAACTACGATGCAGCCGTATTGTGTGCCGGCTTGTGCGGCTTCGGGTTGGGAGCCACGCCTAATGCGATGGCTAACATGAGTGCCGTATGCTATAAGTACCGCTACTCGGCAACCCCGTTCCTCATTGTCCCCATCATAGGTTCAATGTTTACTGACATAATCAACACCGGCATCATATCATTCTTTTTGAAGTTTCTGCAATGAAAAGGATTTGTCATTACATATCGGAATACATGGCTGTGCTGGTGCTGTTAGGGGCTGTACTGGCAGTGGCTTTCCCCTGTGTGTTGCAGCCGATACCCATGAAAACCATCAATTATCTGTTGGGCGTGATTATGTTCGGCATGGGGTTGACGCTTAACCTGAACGATTTCCGGATTGTCTTCAGCCGCCCGAAGGATATCATCATCGGTTGTCTGGCGCAGTTCACTGTCATGCCGCTGCTGGCTTGGGGACTGTCCAAAGCCTTTCATCTTGACGAGGCGCTTGCGCTGGGTGTGGTGTTGGTCGGATGTTGTCCCGGCGGCACGGCATCGAATGTGATTACCTATCTGGCGAAAGGTGATTTGGCTTTGTCGGTCGGCATGACCGGCGTGTCCACTGTCCTTGCTCCGCTGCTGACACCCTTGCTCACATGGGCGTTGGCTGGAGAACGTATCCATGTGGATGTGACGGGCATGATGCTGAGTGTCCTGTTGGTGGTCATTCTGCCCATCGTCCTTGGATTGGTCATCAAGAGCCTGTGGCCTAAAATGACGGAGAAGGCGAAGGACTATCTCCCTGCCTTCTCGTCAGTGGCTATCGCCTTCACGGTTGCCATCGTTGTTTCCGCCAATGCCTCCAAACTGTTGGCAGGCGGTCTGCTGATTGTCCTTGTGGTGATGCTGCACAACCTCTTCGGACTGGGGCTTGGTTATATGATAGGACGGCTGTTAGGGCTTGCGGAGCCGAAGAAGCGCGCTGTCTCCATCGAGGTGGGCATGCAGAACTCCGGACTCGCCTCGGCGTTAGCCACACTCCATTTTGCCGCCTACCCTATGGCTACTATTCCGGGTGCCATCTTCAGCGTCTGGCACAACATCAGCGGTGCCATCGTCGCTTGGCTTTATACAAGGAAACCTTATCCGGAAGACAATGACGGAAGACATGTTCTTTAATGATTTATCATATTGTGCAAACTTGATTAACAAAACTTCACCTGTATGCGAATAACACCCGATTTTATCACACATCTTGAGCCTGACGAGATTTTCGTGTTCGGCAGCAACCTTGCCGGCATGCACGGCGGCGGTGCTGCGCGTATCGCGTATGAGAGGTTCGGTGCCGAATGGGGCGTGGGCGTGGGACCGACAGGACAATGTTATGCCATCCCGACCATGCAAGGCGGCGTGGACACCATCCGCCCCTATGCGGACGACTTCATCCTGTACGCGACGCGGCATCCCGAACTCGTTTTCCTTGTCACTCGTATCGGCTGCGGCATAGCCGGTTTCACCGAAGAAGAGATAGCGCCTCTCTTCGCTGCCGCCCGCGACCTGACAAATGTCGCCTTGCCAAAGGGCTGGCGGTAATGGGTTTGTTTCCTTTTTCATAGCTTATTTATTTTTAGTATGTTTCAGAAACGATTATTTGGTTTTGTATTGCTGGTTTTCGTAACCGTTACGCTTATGGCACAGACAAGATGTTATCAAGGCCGCTCGACCTATTCGGGCGACATACGCTATTCATGGGACGGACAATACCTGTACAAGGGCCGCTCGTCCTATTCGGGTGATATACTCTATACCTTTGATGGACAGTATATCTACAAGGGACGCTCTTCTTATTCAGGGGATATCCTCTTTTCCTTCGATGGCAAGTATCTCTACAAGGGGCGTTCCTCTTACTCGGGCGATATCCTTCTCTCTTGGGACGGACAGTATCTGTACAAGGGCCGTTCGTCCTACTCGGGTGACATACTCTATACCTTTGATGGACAGTATATCTACAAGGGGCGTTCCACCTATTCCGGAGATATACTTCTCACCGTTGACGGTGTTGTGCCCATACCCGTCCTTCTGCTGATGTTGAATTACTGATCAGGAAACCAATGGCAACACGCGTACTGATGGCCATGTCGGGAGGCATTGACTCGACAGTGAGTGCATTGCTTCTCTTGGAACAAGGCTATGAACTGATTGGCTGCACCTTTCGCACCTACGATTCAATCAAGGAGTCGTGCCTTGCGCGCGAGAAAGGCTGCTGCACCGTTGAGTCGCTTATGGAAGCCCGACACATGGCGGAGCGGCTGGGCTTTGAGCACCATATCATCGACCTGCGCGACACATTCCGCCGGTGTGTCATTGAGCCTTTTGTCTGCGACTACCTCCACGGCCGCACACCCAACCCGTGCGTCGAATGTAACCGCAGCATCAAGTGGGGCGAACTGCTCCGTATAGCCGACGAGATGCGCTGCGACAGGATTGCCACGGGGCATTATGCCCGCATAGCTGAAAGGAACGGCAGACACTACCTGCAGCGCGCGGCGGATACACGCAAGGACCAGACCTACTTTCTCTGGCGGCTGACGGACGCGCAACTGAGCCGCACGCTCTTCCCGTTAGGCGGTCTGACCAAACCCGAAGTGAGGCAGTTGGCTGCGCAGAAAGGGTACGTCAAACTGAGTCAGAAAACCGAATCGCAGGACATCTGCTTCCTGCCGGACGGCGACTACCGCACTTTCCTCAAGGAACAGTGTCCGAAAAGCGCTTTTGAGCAGGGCTGTTACGTGGATGCCGACGGCAAGGAGGTCGGACGGCACGAGGGCTACGCCAACTACACCGTCGGACAGCGCAAGGGACTGGGCATCGCGCTCGGCTATCCGGCTTTCGTCACGCGGATTGAGCCGGACACCAACCGCGTCTATGTCGGTCATCATGACGACCTTTATACCCGCGATGTCCGTCTCACAGACGGCTGGTTCGCGGGCGACGTGAAGCAGAAAGTGCAGGCGCAGATACGTTACCGCAGCCAGCCGACACCTGCCACATATACATCTGGTTTACTGCATTTCGACGAGCCGGTATGGGCGGTCACGCCCGGACAATCGGCTGTAATGTACCAGGGCGACTTATTGGTAGGAGGAGGTATCATTGAATAGGCGCATTCTCAAACTGGCTCTGCCGTCCATCCTCGCCAACATAACCATTCCGTTGGTGGGGTTGGTGGATACGGCAATAGTGGGACACTTGTCCGACGCTGTTGCCATCGGCGGCATAGCGGTTGGCACAATGCTGTTTGACCTGCTCTACTGGAATTTCGGTTTCCTGCGTGTCGGCTCGTCTGGGCAGACGGCGCAGGCATACGGGCGGGGCAGTTGGGACGAGTGCACGGCGTACTTGAAGCACTATGTGTCTATCGCCCTCGTTGCGGCACTCGCCATCTGGCTTATCCAGTGGGTCTTCGTTACGTTTGTTCTGGCGGTGGTGCCATGTTCGGACGAGGTGGCGGGGTTTGCACGTGAGTACTTCTTCATCCGCGTCTGGGCGGCACCGGCAACACTCTCGCTGATGGCGCTCAAAGGATGGTTCATTGGTATGCAGGACACGGTCAGCCCGATGGCGACCGACATAACGGTCAATGTGGTCAATATCCTTGCCTCCTTCCTGCTGGCAGTCTATACGCCGCTTGGCGTGATGGGAGTGGCATACGGAACGGTCATCGCCCAATATGCGGGTCTGATGCTCGGTGTAGCTATCCTGGCAGGCAGGTACCGCACCTTCCTGCGGCCGTCCGGACAAGTCAAGGTGTCCACACGCCGCCTTAACCTGGACCTTTTTATCCGTTCGCTGTGCTTTATGGTGGTCTATGTTGGTTTCACGAGCCTTGCAGCGAACTATGGCGATAACGAGCTGGCTGTGGCGTCCATATTGATGAGACTGATGATGCTCTTCTCCTTCTTTGCCGACGGTTTCGCTTACGCGGGTGAGGCGCTGACGGGCAGATTCATCGGAGAGGAGGACGGACAGGGTGTCCGGCGTGTGGTCCGTCTCTTATGGTTCTGGACTATGGGCATGGGGCTTCTGTTCACCGCCGTCTTTGCCATTGCCTATGACGACTGTCTGCGCCTTCTGACCAGCGATGCGGATGTTCTGCTGCTGTCGCACAACTACCGTTGGTGGCTCATCCTCATGCCTTTGGTTTCCGCACCGGCGTTTATGTGGGACGGCATCTATATCGGTGCGACAGCGGGCAAGGCCATCCGCAATGCGATGATATACGCTGCCGTAGGGTTCGTCGCCGTCTATGCCGCCACATACTTATTCTGGGGCATACAAGCCTTATACACTGCCTATTTCGCGCATCTGCTTGCGCGTTCGATATACTTAACCGCAAAATGGAGAAACACCTATGATTCAGCAACCCGAACACCGTCCGTGGAAAGTCCTCAAGAGTGAACAGATTCTCAATATCGGTCCGTGGCTCAATGTGCGCCAGGAGACTGTCGAACTGCCCAACGGCAAACAGATTCCCACTTGGTTTATCATTGACTACCCCGACTGGATTAACGTCATCGCTGAAACCAAAGACGGTAGATTGGTTATGATTGACCAGTACCGGCACGGATTGGGCGTAACCAAATACGAGTTGGTGGCAGGTGTCATTGACGAAGGCGAAACGCCCTTGCAGGCGGCACAGCGCGAACTGCTCGAAGAGACAGGCTTCGGAGGCGGCGAATGGGAGCAGTTTATGGTGCTCTGTCCGAACCCGACCAGTCAGAGCAATCTGAGTTACACGTTCTTGGCTCGCGGCGTGGAGCGGGTGAGCGAGCAGCACGAAGAGGAAACAGAGGATATCCGCGTCCATGTGATGGACAAGAGCGATGTCCGCGAATTGCTTGAACAGGGCGAAATCATCCAGGCACTCCACTCCGCCCCGCTGTGGAAATACTTCGCCACCTGCTGACACTGTTCCGTTTTATTGTTCTTATTCTGGCTGCGTTGTTCCTGAAACTAACGCTGTCTTCACATAGAAAATACAATAATTGTGTAAAAAATACGCAATAAATTTTGGTGAATGAAAATAACACCGTACTTTTGCGTAAAATTTACACAATTATTATGAGCAAACAGGATTACACTATGACGCGGGAAGGGTACGCCTATCAGTATCCCCGCGCGGCTGTGACGACCGACTGCGTCATTTTCGGTTTCGACGGACAGCAGCTTCAAGTACTGCTTATTGAACGAGGCGTAGAGCCTTATAAGGGCGAATGGGCACTGCCCGGCGGATTCCTCCGTATGGACGAGTCGGTGGAGGACTGTGCTTTTCGCGAACTGCGTGAAGAGACGTCATTGGAACCCGTTGCGCTGGAGCAGTTCGGCGTGTTCTCTGGCGTGGACAGGGATCCTCGCGGACGGGTG
>JAGCWE010000003.1 GCA_017962005.1 Paludibacteraceae bacterium
CGGGAATAGAAGGATCATCCGACCAACGCACAAAATGATATCCCGTCTGAGGTTCTGCCGTCAGCACATATATGTCGCCACAATCCGCATTCACGGAGGTGGGGGTTTGCGCCAATACCAATAACGGCAGCAACACTAATAATAATGGAATGATTCTTTTCATAATGATGGTTTATTAGTGTTTCGCATTATTGTTGTGGTTTCGGAGCAATAGTAACCTGCCCGCCGCCTTGAGCTTGACCTTCGATAGTATAGACAATCTTTTTGCAATCAGCAGAAACGTTAGTGTCTTCCTTCACCTGAATACCGCGCGGGTTATTTGTATCGCCGTCGCTCCATTGGGTGAACTGATAGCAATCTTCCGGAGCTACCGTCACTTCCAGATACGTACCTTCCGGCACTTTGTTGGTTACATTGAGCGCGCAGTTCGCACCACCGATACTTACGTTGAAGAATTTCTTCGGCGTACGAACGAAATGAGTAACATAGTTGCACTCATGCTCAACGGGAACAATCGTCGGAAGCCAACCAGCGAACTCATAGGTATAATCCTCGTCTGCGTCTTTGGTCGGTGTCAATTCGTCCGCATTCGGCATAGCACCGTCAGCCAATACCTGCGTCTTCAGCACTTCACCACTCTCGTTTACAAAGCGGACAGTCTTCAGAGAAGAGGCTTGAATATCGAATTTCTTCCAAATGTCATGTGCTGCGTAAGCATCAACCGCAGTTCCCGGGACAGAAAGAAGAATCGTACCAAGTTTTTCATCTGTCAGATTCATGAACGCGTTTTGATGACAAGTAGGCGGAATCTCCGACGCGCACAGAATGGATGTAAGTGCAGAGCAGTCTTTGAAAACACCATTTTCTATAGTCGGACGACCTAAAATCCGAATGGAAGCAACCTTGTTGCAACTTGAAAAAGCGAACGAACCAATAGTTGCTACAGCCGACGGGATAATCAACTCTGTTAATCCCATGCATATATTGAATGCGTTATTGCTAATGCTTAAAAGCGAATTCGGAAGAGCTAACGAGGTAATGTTTTTGCAGTTGTAGAATGCGTAACTACCGATTGTTTTCACGCCTTCCTCAATGACTACTGTCTGGATATTAGTACGGTGAATATACCACGGAGCTGTTCCTGCTTCGTAACTTTCCATACTACCGGTACCGCTGATAACTAACAATTTCGCATCACAATCGAAGGTCCACATTATATTTTTGCCATCTCCTTCTGCGCCGCAGTAACTATACGTATGGCATTGATTCGGATCTGGCATTACGTTGAAGTCACTCCATTGTGCGGCACTACGATATGCATCAAGGCTCTCAAAAGGAACGTATAATGGAATAGATTTGTTTACATTATGAAATACTTCCTCGTTCGGTAAAACAGCAGGAGTGACAGCATGGCAAGTGATAGAAGCTAAACCCTCACAATAACTTAAGGCTCCCTTACCGATAGTTGCTACGTTCGCCGGTATTTCCAGACTCGTCAAATTGTAGCACCCGTATAATACGGCGTCGCCAATACGGGTTACGCTTTCGGGGATGGTAATAGAAGCCAAACCTGAACATTCACGAAATGCTCCATTATTGATAATTGTAACGGTGTTGGCAATTGTTACAGAAGTCAATTGGGTGCATTGAAAAAAAACGCGTGATCCTATCTGCGAAACACCGGATTCGATAACGGCCGATTTAATTTCATTACGATAATCCCACCAAGGAGCAGGATTGTTAGTCGGATGGTAATTATCCATTATACCTTGGCTGGGGATATTACGGCTGATAGTTAACACGCCCTCATCGGAGAGAGTGACAGTACATTGACTACTTGTCCATTCACCAATGTTTCCCGCCCATATATTTGCGCAAAGCATGAGGGCTGCGAATAAAAGAGTAAAAATTTTCTTCATAATATTATAGTTATTTGTTCATAATATCAAGTGATGATATTTCATTCCGCTTTTCCTTTGGAAAGGTTTCCGATTCCACACAAAAAGCGCGCAAAGATACGGCATTTCTCCCTCCTTTTCAAATCTTTTTGCGTATTTTTTGACTTTTGTTTGCGGCGGACTTTTTTCGGGTATGGGGTTGCGCAGTCTCGGGAAACCGATTATCTTTGCGGCGGCACAGGTTTGTGAGCCGAATGGTTTCGGGCTTGTGCCCTGACAGGGAACGTTGAACAGATTAAAATCATACTGCTATGGAAGCGAAAGAAATGGAACGTATAGTTCGTGTTGCGGAGAGCTGGATGACTCCCGCTTACGATGAGGAGACGCGCGCGGCGGTGCGCCGCATGCTGGATGCGGAGGACAAGACCGAGTTGGTTGATTCCTTTTACCGCACGCTGGAATTCGGCACGGGCGGTCTGCGCGGGATAATGGGTCCGGGTACCAACCGGATGAACCAGTACATTGTAGCCCAGGCCACACAGGGTTTTGCCACCTATCTGCTAAAGGTGCAGAAGCAGGGCGGGTTCAGCACCCTCAAGGGGGACCGCATCAGCGTTGTGGTAGGTCACGACTGCCGCAACAACGGCCGCCTGTTCGCCGAGACGGTGGCGGATGTGTTCGCCGCCAACGGCATACGGGTGTATCTCTTTGAGAGCCTCCGCCCCACCCCGGAAGTAAGTTTTGCCATCCGGCACCTCGGTTGTCAGGGCGGAGTGAACGTCACCGCTTCCCACAACCCGAAGGAGTACAACGGGTACAAGGCGTACTGGGAGGACGGTTCGCAGGTGCTGCAGCCGCACGACCAGGGCATCATTGACGAGGTCAACAAGGTGCGGATGGAGGATGTGAAGCGCAACGGCGACAAGAGCCTGATTGAGATTATCGGCGGCGAGATGGACTACGACTATATGATGGCGGTCAAGAGCGTCATGATTGACCAGGACGTCATTCTCCGCCAGAAGGACTTGAACATCGTCTATACGCCGATGCACGGTGCGGGCCGTCATATCGTGCCTATGTGCCTGCGCTCATGGGGATTCCAAAACATCCACGTCGTGCCCGAGCAGATGGTCATCGACGGCAACTTCCCGACCGTCGTTTCGCCCAATCCCGAGAACGCCGAGGCGATGACCATGGGTATGAACCTCGGGACGAAACTCGGGGCGGACTTGGTTATCGCGTCCGACCCGGATGCGGACCGCATTGCCATTGTCTGCCGCAACGACAAGGGCGAATGGGTGATTATCAACGGCAACCAGACATGTATGATGTACTGCTACTACATCATCAACAATATGAAGCAGTTGGGCAAGATGCGGGATGACATGTATCTTGTGAAGACGATTGTCACGAGCGAGTTGATTCGCAGGATTGCCGACCGGCAGGGGGTTACGCTGACGGATGAGTACACAGGCTTCAAGTGGATTGCCAACCGCATACGCATGTGGGAGGGCGAGCGCAAGTACATCGGCGGCGGCGAGGAGAGTTTCGGCTTCCTGCCCTATGACGCGGTGCGCGACAAGTGTTCGCCGTCGTCCATCTGCCTTATTTGTGAGATAGCCGCCTACGCCAAGGACCACGGCATGACCCTCTACGACTACCTGCTGCATATCTATGCCGAATACGGCTTCCAGCGCGAGGCGACCGTCAATATCGTCCGTCCGGGCAAGACGGGTGCGGACGAGATTCGTCAGATGATGGCGGACTACCGCCAGAACCCGCCGCAGGAGATTGCCGGGGAGAAGGTCGTGTGCATCAAGGACTACCAGAGTCTGATCCGCAGGGACTGGAAGGACGGCAGATGGGAGGAGAGCAGGATGGAGATGGCATTGGATGCGACATCCAATGTGCTGCAGTACTTCACGGACGGCGGGCTGAAAGTGAGTGTCCGTCCGTCAGGTACGGAGCCGAAAATCAAATACTACTTCGAGATTCCGGCAGGTGATCCGTCCTGCAGGACCTTCACGGGGGCGGACTACGAGCGTTGCACGGCGGAGGCGGAAGCCCGCGTGCCTGCCATCAAGGCGAGCCTTGGAATCTGATTGGGTCTGCCGATTCGGTTGAAAGCCACAACGAATATGAAAACCAACTATATCTTCATCACAGGCGGCGTGGTCTCTTCCATTGGCAAGGGTATCATCTCCGCCAGTCTCGGCAAACTGCTGCAGGCGCGAGGCTACAAGGTAACGATTCAGAAGTTCGACCCGTACATCAACATCGACCCGGGCACGCTGAACCCTTACGAGCACGGCGAGTGTTACGTGACGGAGGACGGTATGGAGACGGATTTGGACTTGGGGCACTACGAGCGTTTCACGGGCATCCGAACCAACCGCCACAACTCCATCACCACGGGACGTATCTACAAGACGGTCATCGACCGGGAGCGCCGCGGCGACTATCTCGGCAAGACCGTCCAGATCGTGCCCCACATCACCGACGAGATCAAGCGCCGGATGCTGCTGCTGGGACAGAGCGGCGAGTACGACGTCATCCTGACCGAGATCGGCGGGACCGTGGGAGACATGGAGTCCCAGCCCTTC
>JAGCWE010000041.1 GCA_017962005.1 Paludibacteraceae bacterium
GAGTCATGGGCGCATAAACTGCGTGTATGCGGATATGCAACGGACAAACAGTACGCCCCGAAACTGATTAAAATCATCGAAGACTACCGCCTGGACCTGCTGGGGAAAGGCAAGCCCGTAGGCAAATATACTGCGGAACCCAAGCCTGAAGGCACGGCGATGAAGGCGACCGTAGTGACGAGGTCGGAACCGATTCGGGTGATTGACCGTGACCCGGAACAACCCTACGTCAAGCCTTTGTCTGCCTATAAGGAGCGTCGTCAGTTCTACAAATCGCATCCCCGCAAACGCCAGAACGGCGTGCAATATGTGGTGGCTGCGGAGGGGGACAGCTATGCCAACATAGCGTTCCGGCTCAACATGCGGGAACGTGACCTGAGAAAGAAAAACGACGCACTCGGACTGGCGCTGACACCGGGTGACCGTGTATATCTGAAAGCCAAGAAGAATCGCGGAACCAGCGATTATGTGTGGGCCACACCGGGACAGACACTATGGGCGTTGAGCCAGGAGGAGGGTGTCAAACTCAAATCCATCCAGAAATACAACGGACTGAGTCCGCAGGTGCGTGTCCTGCAAACGAGACAGAAGATTTACCTGAAGAAGGTAAAAGAGAAGGACTAAAGGAGTCAGGGAATGAAAAGCGGAACGGCGATATCGATAACTGACGCACTGGTGGATTTCTTGCGCGAGAGCGGTTTGGAGCAGTCGGTGCTGGAGATGCAGGTTGAGGAGGCATGGCCGCGGGTGATGGGGGACACCGTCACGCGGCTGACGCGGAGCGTGGAAGTGAAAGAAGGCATGCTGATTGTGCATGTCAATTCCGCCGCACTCAAGACGCAGCTGTTCGAGAACCGCTTCGAACTGGTAAGCAAACTGAATGAGGCCGTCGGGGCAAACGTCATCAAGGATTGCCGGATATTGGGATAAATGGATTACTATCCTTCGAACATAGAACAGAAGATTGACTTCACGGTCATCCGGGAGGAGCTGTTGAGGCGGTGCGCTTCGCCTTTGGGCAGGGAGCGCGTGGATGCCATACGCATGGAGACGGATTTTGCGACGGTGCAGTATATGCTCTCACTGACTGACCAGATGCGTCTGGCGCAAGCCGATCCGATGCTTACCTTCCCGCGAGGGGATATCCATGATATACGCGAAGCGGTCGCGCGCATCCGTATAGAGGGGTTGTTCCTCGACGAGGCCGAATTGGATGCCTTGCGTAAGTCGCTCGCCTATGCCGTCGAGTTGGAGCGTTTCTTCGGCTCGCTGGACGAACAGCGCTATCCGTTGTTGAAAGGGCTGACAGGTGAGCGGAGTAGCGGACTGGAGGAGATGGTACGTTCCATCGACCGTGTGCTGGACCGTTACGGCAAACTCGCCGACCACGCTTCGCCCGAACTGGCGCGTATCCGGCGTGAGCTGGTGAACCTGCAGGGCAGTGTAGGCCGGACTCTGGCCTCTATCCTCAGGCAGGCGAAGGCGGACGGACTGGTGGATGCCGACGCGGCACCTACGCTCCGCGAGGGAAGGCTCGTGATTCCTGTGCCGCCCGGTTACAAACGCAAGATCGGCGGTATAGTGCACGATGAGTCAGCCACCGGCAAGACCGTCTATATAGAACCGCAACAGGTCGTTGATGCCAACAACCATATCCGTGAACTGGAAGGCGCCGAACGGCGTGAACGGATTCGCATTCTGCAAGCCGTCACGGATCAGTTGCGGCCCGGTACAGATTCTATTCTCAACAGCCAGGAACTGCTGGCGGAGGTGGATTTCCTGCAAGCCAAGACCTCTCTTGCCGTCACACTCGATGCTATCCGGCCGGAATTGGTGAATGAGCCTCTCTTGTCATGGTACGAGGCACGTCATCCGGTACTCTGGCTCCATTACACGCCGCAGGGCAAGACCGTTGTGCCGCTTTCTGTCCGTCTCTCCGCACAGAACAACCATGTGCTTGTCATCTCCGGACCCAACGCAGGCGGCAAGTCCGTGTGCCTCAAGACCGTCGCGCTGCTGCAGTATATGCTCCAGTGCGGATTGCTGGTGCCTGTCAGTGAGCAGAGCAGGGCAGGAATCTTCCAACGGCTGATGATAGACATAGGCGACGAGCAGTCGATTCAGGACGAACTGTCCACCTATTCGTCACACCTTAAAAACATGCGCGCGTTCGTGCGCGAGGCGGACGAGCGGACCTTGGTGCTCATCGATGAGATGGGAACGGGCACGGAACCGCTTCTCGGCGGTGCGCTCGCTGAGGCTATCTTGCGCGAGCTGGTTCAGAAAAAGGTGTTTGGAATCATCACGACGCATTACACCAACCTCAAGCATTTTGCCGAACAGACCGAAGGCGTGGTCAACGGAGCCATGCTCTACGACCGCGGGGCGATGAAACCGCTGTTCCAACTGTCGATAGGGCAGGCAGGCAGCAGTTTCGCCATCGAGATAGCCCGACAGATAGGCCTTGGAGAGGAAATCATCCGCTATGCAACCGAACTGGTAGGAGAGGAGCATATCGACTACGACAAGCAGCTCCAGGACATAGCCCGTGACAAACGCTATTGGGAGAACAACCGGCAGGCTATCCGCCAGAAGGAGAAGACTCTTGAAGAACGCATCGCGCAGTACGAAGAGCAGATGAGCGGCATCCGGCAGAAGAAGAAAGAGATGCTGGAAGAGGCGCGTCAACAGGCGGAGGACCTGCTGCGGCAGTCGAATGCGACCATTGAACGTACGATTCGCGAAATCAAGGAATCAAAGGCCGATAAGGAGAAGACGAAAGCCGCGAGGGCGAAAGTGGAGAACATGAAGGCAAAAGTGGAGAGAGACGCCAAGTCCGGAAAAACGAAAAAGTCCGCCAAGTCCGCTTCATCCGGGGAACCTGTTCCGCCTCCGATACCCAAAGTACTGCGTGATTTCAAGGACCTGCGGGTGCTGAAGGGCGGGATGCCGGAACCTTCGACACCGGCGAAGAATCCGACCGTACGCTCGGCGGTGCGGCAGCGGACGCTCTCTTTTGAACGCACACTCGACTTACGCGGACTCCGCATAGACGAGGCCACCGAGAAACTTATCGCCTATATGGACGACGCACTGATGGTGGGAGCCGGCGAAGTGACCATCCTGCACGGTACCGGAACCGGCGCGCTCAAGCAGCTTACGCGCGACTACCTCGCGTCGCTGAACCACCAGCGCCGCAAACGCGGACTGGTGCCGCTGGACTTCGGTGACGGGGATGTCAACCACGGCGGCGCAGGACTGACAGTCGTACAACTATAGCAGGTCATTCGTAATTCGTGATTAACAAACAATACTATGAGGAAAATCATTACATTTTTTTGCCTGGCCCTTTTATCGGCGTTGCCCGTAGTGGCCGGAAATCCGGGGTTTGGCGACCGCAGGTACAGCCTGACCGGAGGTGTCGAATACAGTTACAACACTGTCTGGTCGCACCACGGGAATTTTGATTTCAAGGCGTTGCTGCCCTTCAATCCGCATTTTGAGATGGAGGCCAAGTTGCAGTTCTCGACTGCTAACGTTCACACAGGCATGCTGCAGTTCCGGCCTAAGTTCGAACTGCCGGTAGGCGAGATGTTCATCGAGACGGACGTGCTCTGCAAGATTGTGGCGCGTAACCGGATGAACGACTTCGATGCGGCGTTGGCATTGGGCTACCGGATGGATTTTGTGTCTGTCACTTTGGGTGTTTTCGCGCGCGTGATGGACGACTGGGACCGCGATTGGCATTCGACCGACTCATATGTAGTGGAGCCGTTCAACATGCTTTACCGGCTTGAGGTCTTCTGCCGTCCGCAGAACAACCCATGGAACCTGTCGTTCCTGTTCTCGAACATGGATGACTACCAGTTGGAACGTATGTGGCAGCCCCTGTTCGGCATTGAGGCGTGGTACGACGTCGTTGACCATTGCCGGCTGAATTTCGGTGTGCAGTGCAAACCCACCGGCATGTTCCACCTCGATGCGACTTTCTACGGTGCCACTCTGCGAGTAGGAGCGACCTATCGGTTCTAAGTAATCCTGATAATTGATAAATCTGAATATTCTTATGAAAAAGCAATATTTTTTGAGCCTAACGACAGGCATTCTGTTCCTCTTTGCAGGTTGCGGCAAGAATGAGGATACGACCTTGGATATGGCGGGTATGTTCTCGCCCAACGGTCCGACCATCGCCGAGCGTTTTGCGCAGTCGATGCAATACAACGAGTCGGTGGGGGAGATTCACCTGAATATGGGGGCAGACAACTACACCGTTTATGCCTGTTCGGACAGCCATATCACACGCAAGCAGCATGCGCACCTCGACATGTTTGTCAATACATATGAGGCGGCTCCGGGACCGAAACTGGCGTTGCACCTCGGTGACCTGATTGATGCGCAGAACAACTTCCCTTGCGCAGACAGTGTGCTCCATGTCGGAGGGCGTGCCATTGACGATACGCTCTTTATCGCAGTGGGCAACCATGACGTCTATTTCAAGCAGTGGGACATCTACCGCTCGTATTTCAAGACATCGGTCTATTGGTTTGACACCAATAACGGCGACAAGAAACTCGACCTGTTCATCTGTCTTGATACAGCGGAAGGCACCTTGGGGCCCGACCAGATGAACTGGTTAAAGAGCCTGTTGGCGGAGAAATCGCGGGAGGGGTATCGTCGGATCATCGTCTTCACGCACACCCATATGTGGAAACTCGACGGTTCGCAGGGACACACGTCCAACATGGCGATAGAGGAGACCTATGAACTGACGACCTTGCTCGCCAGATACGGCGTGGAGTTCATGTGGAGCGGTCACCAGCACAGCCGTCAGTCAGTTATCTTCAAAGGCGTCAACTACCTGGTGCTGGATGCATGCAAGGACACCGAGACTGGGTTGTCCTATATGACCGTGGATATGGGCGAGAACGCCATCTTCCATTATCACGAGTTTTAATAATGGTTTTTGACAAGGTGAAGGTTGCTATAGGACTGTTATGCGTGGTGGCGGCAGGGCTGTGCGGCTGTTCGCCGCATGCGTTGCATGAGGCGGAGGCGGTGGTGGCGCAGGCGGACAGTTTGTGGCATAACGGACAGATGTACGGCATTGATGAGGGCGACAGCGCACGGCTGGCGCAGGCCTGTGAGACGCTTTCCGCTTTCAACTCGCCACTTCTTTCAACTTTCAACTCTCAACTTTCAACTGATTACGCTCACGCCTGCTATCATTACGGCCGTCTGCTGCGCAAGAAGGACGACCCTGTTGCCGCGATGCAGGTCTTCATCGACGCCACGCATTCGCGCACGCGCGATTACCATATACTCGGGCGCGTGTACAGCAATATGGGCTCCATCTGCCACCTCGCCAACGAGTTCACCCTCTCCTACGACATGTATCAACGCTCGGCAGACTGTTTCCTAAAAGACAGGGATACATTGCTTTATTACTACGGGCTGAATAATATGGCGTTTGAAAAAGGAATGTCCAAAGAATTGGATAACTGTCGTTCTATTGTGCATCTTATTGTAAAAGCTGAACTTTACAATGAACATTTGGCGGCAAGTTGTAATAGAACACTTGCGGAAGCCTTTCTGATTGCTCATCAATATGATTCTGCATTATATTTTGCATACGAGGCATTGCGCAGTAGCCAACAACAGGAACAAGAACCAGCGAGTCTACTGATATTGGCCCAAGCCTATTCCTATATAGGGAAAAACGATTCAGCTGTTCATTATTCCCAACAAGTATTGAATAGTTCACATGCTTTGGGCGACATCAACAATGCGTTATATATCTTGACCAATGACGACAAGACAAAGGATTTAGAAGCCGTTCGCCAAACTGCGGCAGACAGGTCGGACACGCAAAAGTTATTAGAAATCCGTCAAGGCAAGATGTCGCAAGCTGTGCAACTTTTGGAACAGGATCTGACAAGGAAGCCGGATTGGAAGTGGCTGATGGGTATTATTGGAACGTTGGTTGTCATCGGTAGTATTATCGGTCTTTATGTATATCGGAAGGGCAAACAAAAAGCATTGTTGTCACAAAAGATAGATGTATTGGAGCAAACCGCCAATACGATACAGGAGAAACATGACGAGTTGGCAGAACGCTATCAGACTGAACAACAACACATCAAAAGAGATATAGAGGCGAAATGTGCCTTGTTGCGGACCAATGACAGCATTAAAAAGACCTTAGCATGGAAGAATTACAAGAAGATGTGCGGTATTGTGGATCAACGATTTTATTTCCTTGCATCCAAA
>JAGCWE010000004.1 GCA_017962005.1 Paludibacteraceae bacterium
AATAGTCCAGCAGACAGTAGGGAGGTGTCCCGGGAGCCCGTCCGTCGAAGTATCGGCTGTAGTTCTCCACGCCGGAGCACTAGCCCAGTTCCTGTATCATCTCGAGGTCATATTTCACCCGCTCTTCTATCCGCTTGGCGTACAGCGGCTCGCCAATCTCTTGGAAGTGCATCACTTGGTTGGCGAGGTCCAGCCGTATCTGCTCGATGGCGGACGCGATGCGTTCGGGCGAGGTGGTGAAGATGGTGGCGGGGTAGATGTTGATGGTGTCGAACTGTTCAGCCCGCTGTGTGTCGCGGACGTCCCTCACCGAGATGCAGTCCACCTCATTGCCGAAGAACTCGATGCGCACTATCTCGTCGGCGTACGCAAGCGACACATCCACGGTGTCGCCTTTCACGCGGAATTTCCCTCGTGCGAGGTCTATGTCATTGCGTATGTATTGTGCATCCACTAATTGCTTGAGCAGCATATCCATCGGCATTTCTTCCCCGCGTCTGACCGTGAAGCAGGTCCGCGAGAAGTCCTGCGGGTTGCCTATGCCGTAAAGGCAGCTCACCGAACTCACCACTACCACATCTTTCCGTCCGCTCAGCAGGGCGGCGGTCGCACTGAGCCGCAGACGGTCTATCTCCTCATTGATACTCAGGTCTTTCTCTATGTATGTATCGGTCGATGGGATATACGCTTCCGGCTGGTAGTAGTCGTAGTACGACACGAAGTACTCCACTGCGTTATGCGGGAAGAAGCCTTTCATCTCCGAGTACAGTTGGGCGGCAAGGGTCTTGTTGTGGCTCAGAATGAGCGTCGGGCGGTTCAGGCGGGCTATCACGTTGGCTATAGTGTAGGTCTTGCCCGAACCCGTCACGCCCAACAGCGTCTGCGCGGGCAGGCCTTGTTGCACGCCCTCCACCAGTTGCCGGATGGCCTCCGGCTGGTCGCCTGTAGGCTGGTAAGGACTCTCTATTTCAAATTGATTGACCATATTCTTATAGGTAAAACCTTTCTGTCAGACGGGCGTAATCCTCGCTGCGGGAACCGTCCGCATCATAAATGACCATACTTGTCTCCCGCAAAGGGCATACATCCCGCCCGAAGACCAGCATCACGCGCTTGGCTGTCCCGCCCTGCTTCGAACTGACGTCGCACCGTTCGTTCACCAGCAGTCCTTTCTGTCCGGCGCAGCGCAGCATCTCCTCAGCCTCGCTGGAGGGCAGGATGAGGGCGAGACGGCCGTGAGGTGTCAGCAGGCGGGCGGCGGCAGCGGCCAGGTCGTCGAACGACAGGGTCTGTCCCGCTTGGCGTGCTTGTGCGCGGCGGGGCTCAGGACAGGCAAGCGAGTTGTTGTAAAATGGCGGATTGCTGACAATCAGATTGTACATTCCCTCCCAATCGCGCACATCCGAACAAAATGCGCGCAGGTGTCCGTTCCACGGCGAGGCGGCGAAGTTCTCCGCTGCCTGCCGGACCGATGCCGCGTCTATGTCTATGCCCTCCACCTGCCAGTCCGAATAACCGCGCAGCAATGCGGCACTGCCGTCCACCATCATATCCTCCAGCCGCTGTGTCACCATCAGGGCGATTATCCCGCAGCCTGTACCCGCGTCTAATACGCGATATACCCGGTTCTTGTCCTTTTCACGCCCCGGCGGTTCAGTCTCCTCGTTTCTCCTGTTCTCCGCCGCCAAAGGGCACCAGGCGCCCAGCAGCACACCGTCCGTACCGACACGCATGCTGCTCGTGTCGTGACGCACATAAAAGCGTTTCATCTGGAATCCCGGACTGCTCATCGGAAGAATCATTCGTTACACATTCGCGCACAAAGGTAAGGCATTTATCCCATTCGGCGAAGTATATTTGTCGCATTTGTCGCATTTGCCTTCCTGACCACATTTCCCGTGTTTGCAAAGTCTTTTTCATGACTTTCCCAAAAAACCTTATATGCCCCCCTTGCACAATCCGATGAAAGACCGTACTTTTGCCGCATCTTTCAGCCGGACAGAGCGGGTGATTAGCGGGTGATTACCGTGTTATTCCCGCGTGAGTCCGCTGTTTACACCGTAGCAATGGAATACCCGAAGGACAGGACTCGCATAGAATCAGCGGCTTGACACCGCCGGAATATCGTAACAAGACCGAACAATATAAACTCTCAAAACTCACATCACTATGGCAATAGTAAATCTTGAAGTCCCCTTTGCCGAAGTTCACGGCACACTCGCACGCAAGGGCATCGTCCACCGCAAGAAGAAGTACCGGGACGAAAATGGAAAAGTCATTTTTGAAGGGCGGCAGGAAGCCTATTCTGTCCGTCATCCCCGCAATTACAAGAAGAAGCCGCCGCAGGGGGATGAACTGCGCAATATCGACCTTTTCCGCGAGGCGAACCGACTCACGACTGCCATCTTGCATGCCGGGGCATATACGGAAGAGGAAGTCAGTGCCATGTCCGCGAGGAAGCGCAAGAAGATAATGGAACTCCGTTCCCGGTACGATGCGTATAAGGCGCGTTTCGCCAAGCAGGTCCGCAGGCCGGATCCGCAGGCACCCATCGACCCGAAAACGCGTCGCCGCAAGCAGTACCGCACTCTCAACACCTTCATCCGTGCCCTCATTTACCACGCCCTGAAGGCATAAAACGAACCTCATAGAAGAGCCACCGGAATATCGACTGTTTCATCGACAATAGTTATCAATATATCTTATGAAAAAACTTTGTATTTTCATTCTTGCCCTGACAATTGGGGCGGGAACACTTTTCGCCCAAAGCGGCACGTGTGGTGAGAATCTCACATGGACGTTGAACGATGAGGGCAAACTCACCATCAGCGGCACCGGAGCCATGACCAATTGGTCTGGTGCGGAAGATGATGAGCCTTCTTGGACACCTTACCGTTCGTCCATCACATGGGCTGAACTGGAAGACGGAGTGACCGGCATCGGAAGCCGTGCTTTCCAACACTGCAACAAAATGACAGCTGTCACTATCCCCAACAGCGTGACAAGCATCGGAGACTACGCTTTCTATGGTTGCTCCGCATTGTCCTTTATCGATGAGTTTGACAGCAATTTCGAAAGCTTCGGGCTGCATGTTTTCGCTGGTTGCAGCAGTCTGACCGCCATTGACATGGACGCTGCCAATCCGAATTATAGCTCGGAGAACGGTGTGCTGTTCAACAAGGCCAAAACGAGACTCATCCAGTATCCCGCCGGCAAGGAAGACGTAAGTTACGGCATTCCCGCTACCGTCACCGTTGTCGGATCGGAAGCCTTCCTGAATGCCCGCAAGCTGACCAATATCGTTATTCCCGACGGCGTCCAGACCATTAAGAACGGTGCCTTCTTAGGTTGTAGCGGACTGCTCTTTGTAACGATTCCCAAAAGCGTCACGACCATTGAAGAGAACGCCTTCGTCGGTTGTAACAAACTGACATCCTTTATGGTAGAAACCACCAATACAAAGTATTGCTCGAAAGAGGATGTGTTGTTCTCGAAAGACAAGAAGAAACTCATCCAATATCCCGCTGGTAATAAAAACACGTCTTACCTCATTCCGGACGGAACGGCACATGTCGGCAATTATGCATTCAACCAATGCAAGGATTTGACTTCAATCATTATTCCCAAGACCGTCACGAACATCGGATGGAATGCGTTCCAAAGCTGCTCCGGTTTGACCCCATTAACCTGCCGCGCCGTCAATCCGCCTCATTGTGACGATGATTGTTTTGACGACGTGACCAAGACCATCCCCGTCTACGTGCCGGAGGAATCGCTGGATGCCTACAAGGCGGACGAAGGTTGGAGCTATTTCACCAATATCAAACCCATTACCTGCAATGCTTCTTCCGGTACTTGCGGAGCAAATGGAGACAATCTTACTTGGTCACTCTCCTGCGACGGTGTGCTCACCATTTCCGGAGAAGGAGACATGAAGCAATGGACTCATGTGACAACTTCTCACTATGCTCCGTGGCGTTCGTATGAAGTAGAATCCATCGTAATAGAAGAAGGCGTGACAAGCATCGGTATGTTCGCCTTCTGGAACTGCTACCATGTGCAGGAAATTACGCTCCCCAATAGCCTCAAATTGATAGGGGCGTCGGCATTCTTCGGTTGCACCGGTTTGGAGTCTGTCACTTTTGGCAGCGGTATCGCGGCCATCGGTGAATATGCTTTCGATGGTTGTACCGGTTTGACATCTATGGAAATTCCGGAAACCGTTACAACCATAGGAGCCGGCATCCTCGCTAATTGCAGCAATATCGAATCTATCACCGTAGCAAGCGGAAACAAGAACTACGACAGTCGCTTTGACTGCAACGCCATTATAGAAAAAGCTAACTATAAGTTGATGCAAGGCTGCAAAAACACCGTCATTCCCAATAATGTCAGTCGCATCTGGATTGGCGCTTTCTGGGGGCACACCGGGCTGACTGCTATTGAGATTCCGAGTACATTCATGGAGGTCATCGAAGAATCTGCTTTCCGGGATTGTTCCGGATTGACATCGATTGCTATCCCCAAGGGTGTTACTACTATCAAAGCGAGCACATTCCGTGGTTGCAGCAACCTGAAGACGGTGATTTTAAGGGGCGAAATTACAGAAATTAATGATTATGCCTTCTCCGGTTGCACCAGTCTGAAGGGCTTCGATATACCCGCTACCGTCAAAGTCATCGGCCGGTATGCTTTCGAGGCTTGCAGCAGTCTTACTGCCATACACATACCCGAAGGGTACACCCGATCCATTGAGAGAGGCACTTTCAATGGTTGTTCTGCGTTGAAATCAATCTCCATGCCAAACGTGACGTGGATTGAAAGTAGTGCGTTCATGTGGTGCACAAGTTTGACTTCCATTGAACTTTCTGCCGATTTCGCAAAAATTGACGGAGAAGCGTTCTATAAGTGCGAAAGCCTGGAAACGGTTATTTGTAAAGCCGCCACACCGCCTTCATGCGGAGAGAAAGCTTGGACGGAAGTTCCTATTTACAAGGGGTATCTCTATGTACCGGAAGAATCAATCGAGACTTACAAGAATACCGAACCTTGGAGCGGGTTTAAATACATCGAGATTCTCCCCGCTTCTTCAGGAACCTGCGGAGAAAACGTCACATGGAAATTTGAAGACGGCGTACTCACCATCTCCGGAACAGGAGATATGCCGGATTACGGTTTCACGGATCCTATACCGTGGTCTTCCTTTGAGTCTTCTATCAAGTCGGTTGTAATAGAAGAAGGTGTCACACACATTGGAAACTATGCTTTCGTTTGGTACACCAATCTTACTTCGGTCACTGTCCCCGGAACCGTCACGAGTATTGGTATTGCTGCTTTTGCCGGATGCAACGGCATAACCACAATCACTTTCCCCGAAAGCGTCGCTACTATCGGTGATTATGCATTCATGGGATGCACCGGTTTGACATCCATTCAATGCGAGAGGACGACTCCCCCGGACTGTGGGGAAAGCTGTTTCTTTGAGGTGGAGACACCATCCATCAAACTCACTGTGCCGGATGAGGCGGTAGAGGCATACCAAGCAGATGAAACATGGGGTGCATTCACCGTCAAAGGCGCATCCGAATGTGACCCGCACGTCGGATACTTCAACTCATTCAAAAACACATGGGAACTGTCATGCGACGGCGTTCTGACCATTGGGGGCAACGGAGACTTTACTATTTCCGGTTCGTGGGTTGATTATCCCTGGTATGAATACAACAAATCCGTCAAGTCGGTAGTAATAAGCGAAGGTATCACCAGTATCGGCAGATATGCGTTCTACAATTACCCCGCCTTGACCACCGTGACCATTCCCGAGGGCGTAACAGCCATCGGTGACTATGCCTTCGCGTATTGCAGCGCAATAACAGATATTACCTGCAACGCGGCAGAACCTCCGGTTTGCGGAAAGGATGTGTTCAAAGATGTCAGCAGGGAGGCTGCTCTCCATGTTCCTGCGGCTTCCGCAGAGGTGTACGGCACGACCGAACCGTGGAACGAATTCGTCCTTCCGACCATTACCGGAATCTGTGGTGACAACCTCACCTGGGAATTGAAAAACGGCGTGCTCACCATCTCCGGCTCGGGAGATATGAGCTGGAAAGGCGATGCTCCGTGGGCACAGTATGCCGGAGCCATCAAGTCCGTGGAGATGGATGACGAAGTGACCAGCATCGGCGACAGGGCGTTTGACGGATGTGTCGCTTTGACCACCGTCATGATTCCCGAAAACGTAACGCAAATAGGTGAGCAGGCCTTCTCCAACTGCCTCGGCTTGCGGAACATCTATTGCGATGCCCTCACCCCGCCGGCTTGCGGAAACGGCTGCTTCTCCGGAATAAACAAGAAAATACTCGTCGTATATGTGCCGGACGCTTCGTACCATGCCTACCAGACCGACAAGACCTGGGGCGCGTTCAGCATCTCACCGGCTTCGGAATGTACTACCGCTTCCGGAGCCCTCGCCAATAACAAAAACATCAGTTGGAGACTCTCCTGCACGGGAATGCTGATTATCGAAGGTACCGGCGTCATTACCGCAGAGTCGTCCAACATGGATATAACGTACACGTGGGCGTGGGACGAATACGCGTCGTCCATCAAGTCAGTTGTGATAGGAGAAGGAATCACAAAAATCGGAGCGGAGGCGTTCGCTAATCTGGATAATCTGAAAGCCCTCAGCCTGCCTAATAGCCTTATAACCATTGAGCACGGTGCTTTCCATGGTTGCCACAAACTGGCTTCTGTCTCTATTCCGAAGAATGTGATACATATTTACGACAAAGCATTCTCCCACTGCTATGGATTGACCAACATCATATTCCATGGCCTTACCTCTATTTATGATAATGTGTTTGTCGGTTGCGGCGGGTCGCTCGCTTCTATTACCTGCTTCTCCGTCGCACCTCTTTATTGCACAGGTCTGGCATACGCTGATTCGCAAATCGCGGACAGAGCGCCGTCCATTCCTCTCTATGTGCCCGATCAATCGGTCAAGAAATACAAAGCTCACTCTGCATGGAAGAAGTTTAAAATCAAACCGCTTAGCGAACGCCCCGGCGCGTACATCATCGCTTCCGGTACTATCGGCGACAACATTACATGGAAACTGGACTCTAACGGCATATTGTCCATACAAGGCACAGGTAGTTTGCCCGGTTGGGCCGAACCGGTTCCTTCATCTGCGGGCAAACGCTATGTGCCGGCAGAAGACGCTTCCGCTCCATGGTATCCGTACCTCGAAGATATCCTGTATATCGAGATTGGAGCAGGTATAACCGGTATCGGAGATTATTCCTTCTACGGTTGCACCAACGTCCAGTCCGTCACTTCTTATGCCGCCACACCGCCGACCTGCGGAACAGAGGCGTTCGGAGGAATAGACACTACCATCCCGCTCTATGTGCCCGACGGCACGGCGGAGGCCTACATGGCCGCCGGACAATGGCAGGACTTCGACATCCAGACTTCCGAAGTACAAACGCCTACGGCGATTGACCAGACCATCAATGACCCATACGGATCAGGCAGGCTGGAAGAAGCGCCGGCGGCCACCAAGGTTATCCGCAACGGCGTGATGTATATCCTCCGCGACGGCAAGGTTTATACCGTACAGGGTGCGGAACTGTAGCGCTCCGTCATCTTGCATGATGTTCCATACAACAAGACTGCCTGACACAATCGGTCTGGCAGTCTTGTATTTCTTACGTTACCCCGCCTGTCAGCCGGTTTCTTTTCAGAGTGTCCGTTAGGTCGGATATTATCCTACATCGCCGCAAGCGGCGATATCAGTCATTTTTTTGCCCCTCTATTTGTGTCACTTATAAAGAAAATGCATTTTTTTGAAAAAAAGTTGCTTTTTAGGTGATAGATTTAGCCCATTTTTTTGCTATATTATGGAGGGGTATATGTTCTGCCATGAAACTGCCACTACCCCGTATCGTATCTTTGCACTCTCATGCGAAATACCACATATAGAGCACGGGAAGGATGACGGAAAAGGAATTTTCGGCAAACTGTTGCGCAGATTGCCGAATGTCTGTACTTTTGCGGGCTGCGTAGTTCCTGCATCCGACAGGCGGCAGGAACATCCGGCATATAGACAAGCAAACACACAAAACCGACATACACAATGGAAGAGACAAAAAACAGACATGCAGAGGAAAAGAAAGTGACAACCGACGAACCGAAAGAGAGCACAACCTACAACCCTCATGAGGTCGAGAGCCGATGGTACCAGTACTGGCTTGACAAGGGCTTGTTCCATAGCACACCGGACGGTCGTGAGCCATATACCATCGTCATTCCTCCTCCCAATGTGACAGGCGTTTTGCACATGGGTCATGTTCTGAACGAGACCATACAGGATGTCTTGGTTCGCAGGGCGCGCTTGGAGGGGAAGAACGCGTGCTGGGTTCCCGGGACAGACCATGCATCGATAGCAACCGAGGCGAAAGTCATTAAGCGGCTGAAAGAACAGGGCATTAACAAGTCGGACTTGACACGCGAGGAGTTCCTGCGTCACGCATGGGCGTGGACAGACGAGCACGGAGGCATCATCCTCAAGCAATTGCGCAAGCTCGGCTGCTCGTGCGACTGGGAGAGAACTGCGTTCACGATGGACGAGACACGCTCGAAGGCTGTCATTAAGGTGTTTGTGGACCTGTACAAGAAAGGGTTGATATACAAAGGCCTCAGGATGGTCAACTGGGACCCCGAACGCCAGACGGCATTGAGCGATGAGGAGGTTATTTACCACGAAGAGCACTCGAAGTTCTACTACCTGCGCTACAAGGTGGTGGAGGAGCCGGACAAGTACGCCGTGGTGGCGACAACGCGCCCCGAGACCATCTTCGGCGATATAGCTGTGTGCATCAACCCAAAAGAGGAGAAGAACCAGTGGCTCAAAGGCAAGCACGTCATCGTACCGGGAGTAGGCAGGGAGATTCCCATCATCGAAGACCGCTACGTGGAGATAGGTTTCGGAACGGGCTGCCTGAAAGTGACACCCGCCCACGATGTGAACGACTATGCGCTGGGGCAGAAACACAATCTGCGCGCGATAGACATCTTCACGGCGGACGCACACCTGAACATGGACACGATCGAGCCTGAACTGCAGGCGAACGTACGCAAGTACCACGGCATGGACCGCTTTGATTGCCGCAAGCAGATCGTGGAAGACCTGAAGGCGATGGACCTCGTGGAGAAAATCGAGGACTATGACAACAAAGTGGGCTATTCGGAGCGCACCAATGTGCCGATTGAGCCGAGACTGAGCTTGCAATGGTTCCTCAGGATGCAGCACTTTGCCGACATAGCCCTTCCGCCTGTGATGAACGATGATATTGTGTTCTACCCTGCCAAGTACAAGAACACCTACCGCAACTGGTTGGAAAACATCAAGGACTGGTGCATCAGCCGCCAGCTATGGTGGGGGCACCGCATCCCGGCATGGTATGACAAGGAACTGCTGGCGCAGACGGGGGCGGAGGACTATCCGCAGGACAGGATAGTCGTATGCGAAGGCAATCCGAACGAGGGGCTTGCCGAAGAACGCTACGTGCAGGACGAAGGCGCACTGGACACGTGGTTCTCGTCATGGCTGTGGCCCATATCGCTGTTTGACGGCATTGAGCATCCCGACAACGGCGAAATCCGCTACTACTACCCTACCGCCGAACTTGTGACAGGCCCGGACATCATATTCTTCTGGGTAGCGCGTATGATTATGGCGGGTTACGAGTACGCAGGCAAGATGCCGTTCAAGCATGTGTATTTCACGGGCATCGTGCGCGACAAACTGGGGCGCAAGATGAGCAAGTCGCTCGGTAACAGTCCCGACCCGCTGGATCTGATTGACCGTTACGGTGCCGATGGCGTGCGCATGGGCATACTGCTGTCCGCGCCTGCCGGCAACGACATATTGTACGACGACAGCCTGTTCGAGCAGGGACGTAACTTCTGCAACAAGATATGGAACTGCTTCCGTATGCTTCACGGTCTGCAGACCGCAGATATGGAAGCGCCGGACACAGACCGCGAGGCGGTGACATGGTTCACATTGTGCCTGTGCAAGGCGGAGCAAGAGATTGAAGACCTGATGAAGAAGTACCGCCTGAGCGAGGCGTTGATGGCAGTTTACAAACTCTTCACGGACGACTTCTCCGGCTGGTACTTGGAGATGATAAAGCCCGCCTACGGCAGTCCGATAGCGAAGAAGACCTACGACTGCTCCATGCTCTTCTTCGAGCGTATGCTGCGGCTGCTGCACCCCTTCATGCCCTTCATCACGGAGGAACTGTACCACTCCGTATGTGAGCGCGAGGACGGTGACACCATCATGCGCGAGGACAGGACCGACTGGAACAGCGCGGCACTGTTGGCGCAGGACAAAGACGGCGCATTCTGGCAGAAGATAGAACATCTCAAGCAGGTGGTGGCAGGTATACGCAACATCCGCGCTCAGCACAACATATCACCCCGCGAGGAAATGACACTGATTAGCCCCGCACCGCTGAGCGACTTGGTTTGCAAGCTGACGCACTGCAAGGTGGAGACCGGTGTCGAACGTCCTGCCATGGCTGCGACCTTCATTGTCGGCACAAGCGAATACGCGGTGCCTCTCAACCAGTTCATCAACATTGAGGAAGAGCGCAGGAAACTGGAAGCAGACCTCGCCCATCAGCAAGGTTTCCTCAAAGGCGTGGAAGCCAAACTCAACAACGAGAAGTTCATGGCGCACGCCAAGCCGGAAGTGATTGAAATGGAACGCAAGAAACAGCACGATGCCCAAGAGCGTATTGCGGCCATTGAAGCCCGGCTGAAAGCCTTGGATATGTAACCCCAAACCCCTGCCGCCATCCAACTCAAGGACGAAAGAAGACAGATGTTTCTCGTGGCGGGACCATGCGCCGCGGAATCAGAAGAGCAGGTGCTGGCGACAGCACGCGCTCTTTGTCCGTACAATCCTGTTTTCCGAGCAGGTCTGTGGAAACCCCGTTCGCAACCGGATACGTATCAGGGCGCAGGAGAAAAAGGGCTCGCATGGCTGCAACGCGTGGAGCGCGAGACAGGACTGCGGACAGCGACAGAGGTCGCCACGCCCGGACAACTGCTGATGACCCTGCAGGCAGGGATACCCTACCTGTGGATAGGCGCACGGACGGCATCCAATCCGATAGCCGTACAGGCACTGGCGGACGCACTGCGTCAGGCTCTGGCTGAAGGAAAAGCGCAAGGTCTGCAAGGCATAATGGTCAAGAACGCGATGCATGAGGACGCCCCTCTCTGGGCAGGCAATATCCGCCGCATGCAGGAGGCGGTGGCAGGACATGACGTGGGCGTATGGGCGGTTCATCGTGGCTGTAACCATCGTCCCTGTTGGGAGATGGCATACGCGCTGCGCGGTATGATGCCCGATGTGCCGATGCTGATTGACCCGAGCCACATGTCAGGTGATGCAGGACAGATAGCCCCGCTATGCGAAAAAGCCCTTGCTCTAGACTACGACGGGCAGATGATTGAGGTTCATCCGTCACCCGCAGATGCGCTGTCTGACGCCCGACAGCAGATAACCCCCTATACGTTGGGCGCTATCCTTCATACGCTGCGGAACGCTCCCGCACAGCCGTCGGACGAGCTTCCTCTCCGTTGGCTCAGGGCGATGATGGACGAGGTGGACGACGCGCTGTGGGAGACCATCAACCGGCGCATGGCTATCAGCCGCCGCATAGGGGAATGGAAACGGCAACAGGGCGTGCCGGTAAGGCAACCCGCCCGCTTTGAGGACATACTATGCCGGCGCATCAAAGAGGGAGAGAGAAACGGCCTGTCGCGCGAGACTGTTACTGCCATCTGTCATGCCTTGCACGAGGAAAGCATCAGACAACAGTAACACACATTCAAACTGTCCTTTTGCAACTTACGTTTTGCAAAAACACAAACTTTTCACATAAAAGCACCTTTTATTTTTTCACATTGGTGAATCTGTTTATCTTTGTTGCGTTTAACGATTCACCCCAAATAATCATTATTTGATATGATACTTGACAAGTTAGAAAACGCCGATTTGTACTATGACATCGTTCCCGGTTTGGAGCGGTTCATACAATTCTTCAATGACAACGACCTCGAAGTGTTCCCCGCATGCAAGGTGCGTCTCGACGGCGATGATTTGTTCATCAACGTCATTGACCTGCAGGGCAAGGACGAGAAAGACCTGCCGATGGAAGCCCACCGCGACTACATCGACATCCAGCTCCCGCTGACCGGCAGCGAGACAATGGGCTGGAAACCCCAGGAGGATTGCCAGCAGGTCAGCAAGGAATATGACGAAGGCAAGGATGTCGAACTCTACTCTGATGCCTCACAAATCCGATTTGAAGTACCCACGGGTTATTTTGTAGTCTTCTTCCCCAGTGACGCGCATCGTCCGGGCATAGCACCGGGGCGCAGCCTGCGCAAACTGATTGTCAAAACACGCGTACCCGCGTAAGCGACCATGACTTCACAACGAAAAGAGAACAATATGGATGTTGCCGCCAAGCGGTTGCGTCTTGTGTGCGACGACCCGGGATTGCTCCCGTACGAGTCCGCCATTCAGGGCAGGTTCGACTACGCGGCACGCCGTGAGCACGAACTGACAGCCGGACAACCGCTCGTGGATTGGGCGAACGGCTACCACTATTTCGGCTTGCACACGAACACCAAGGCGTGGTTTGTCCGCGAGTGGGCTCCCAATGCCACTGCCGTCTATCTGGTTGGCGACATGAACGGCTGGCAGAAAAGCGAAGACTACCGGCTCTTCCCTGTAGGCAACGGAGTATGGGAAGGCAAGTGGAAACGGAGCATGCTGCGCCACGGACAGTATTACAAACTGCTTATCGAATGGCAGGGCGGCAACGGCTACCGCATACCCGCATACGCGTTCCGCGTGGTGCAGGACGAGCAGACCAAACTCTTTGCGGCGCAAGTATGGTCACCCAAACCGTACGAATGGCAGCATCAGCGCCCTCAGAACCTGAAGAAGGACAACCTCTACATCTACGAATGTCATATCGGTATGTCCGGCGAAGAGGGAAGCGTCGCTTCCTATGAGCAGTTCCGTCAGAATGTTCTGCCCCGCGTTGCCGAATTGGGCTACAACTGCCTGCAGATAATGGCCATCCAGGAACATCCTTACTACGGCTCATTCGGCTATCACGTAAGCAGTTTCTATGCCGCCTCGTCACGCTTCGGAACACCCGAAGAGCTGAAAGCCCTTATTGATGACGCACATAGCAGGGGCATTGCCGTCATCATGGACATCGTTCATTCGCACTCTGTGAAGAACGAACAGGAAGGACTGGCGCTGCAGGACGGCACACCCTACCAGTATTTCCACGACGGTGCGCGCCGCGAGCATCCCGCATGGGACAGTCTGCTGTTCAACTACGGCAAGAACGAGGTACTCCATTTCCTGCTGTCCAACTGCAAGTACTGGCTTGATGAATATCGCTTCGACGGTTTCCGTTTCGACGGTGTGACCTCGATGATGTACCTCAGCCACGGTCTGGGTGAGGACTTCACATCCTATGCGTCCTATTACAACGGCAATGAGGACGGCGACGCCATCTGCTACCTGACCCTTGCCAACCAGCTCATTCACGATTTCCTGCCCGAGGCCATCACCATCGCCGAAGATATGTCCGGTATGCCGGGACTGGCTGCTCCCAGACAGGACGGCGGCGTAGGTTTCGATTACCGACTTGCAATGGGTATTCCCGATTTCTGGATTAAGTACATCAAGGAGGTGCGCGACGAGGACTGGAAAGGCGGACATATCTTCTACGAGATGACCAACCGCCGTCAGGACGAGAAATCCATCTCATACGCCGAAAGCCACGACCAGGCGCTGGTGGGCGACAAGACCATCATCTTCCGCCTTATCGACTCGGACATGTATTGGCACTTTGAGCACGGACACGACACTTACCGCGTCAACCGCGGCATAGCCCTCCACAAGATGATACGGCTCGTCACCGCTTCCACCGCGCGCGGAGGATACCTGAACTTCATGGGCAACGAGTTCGGTCATCCCGAATGGATTGACTTCCCGCGCGAGGGCAACGGATGGAGTTACCATTACGCCCACCGCCAGTGGTCGCTTGTGGACAATGAGAACTACTACTATGCCGACCTTAACCGCTTTGACCATGATATGGTGCATCTGCTTTCCGGCGGACAGGAAGGGGCTATGATGGACAAACCAGCAGAAGTGTTGTGGGACAAGGAAGGTGACCAGGTACACGCTTTCCGCCGGGGAGACCTCGTCTTTGTCTTTAACTGGAACGGACAGCGGTCGTTCTTCGATTACGGCATCCTTGCGCCTGAAGGCAAGTATGAAGTGCTGCTCAACACCGACAATCCCCGCTATGCCGGCTTTGGTCTGGCGGACGACTCAGTGGAGCATTTCACCCAGCCTGACCCGCTGTATGCTGGCGAGAAGAAAGGATGGCTGAAGCTGTACCTGCCTGCCCGCTCGGCGGTCGTACTGAAGAGAGTGTGATGAGCCGCAACACGGCAGTCTTTACCGTAAACCGAATATATACCTGCAACTATGAGAGTGATTATAGAGCCTGATTACGAGTTGGTGTCCGAGTGGGCAGCCAACTATGTGGTAAAGCAAATCAACAGTTTCGCACCCAAAGAGAGCCGTCCTTTCGTACTCGGATTGCCCACCGGCAGCAGTCCGCTTGGTATGTACCGGCATCTGGTCAGACTGAACAAGGAGGGGAAAGTGTCGTTCCGCAATGTGGTGACGTTTAATATGGATGAGTACGTGGGCATACCCGAAGACCATCCCCAGAGTTATCACTCGTTCATGTGGGACAATTTCTTCTCTCATATCGACATCCGCCCCGAGAACGTGCATATCCTCAACGGCAACGCGACGGACTTGGAAGGCGAGTGCGCGCGCTACGAGACAGCCATACGGCAGGCAGGTGGCATACGTCTGTTCATTGGCGGCATCGGGCCGGACGGGCATATAGCGTTCAACGAACCCGGCTCGTCGCTCTCGTCCCGCACGCGGATGAAGGAACTGACCACGGACACTATTCTTGCCAACTCACGTTTCTTCGACAACGACCCTGCCAAGGTGCCGCATACCGCCCTGACCGTAGGCGTCGCCACCGTGATGGACGCGGATCAGGTGATGATTCTGGTGAACGGACATCAGAAGGCACGCGCCTTGCTCCACGCCATAGAGAAACCCGTCAGCCACATGTGGACTGTCTCGGCTCTGCAGATGCACCCGCACGGCATCATCGTGTGCGACGAGGCGGCATGCGACGAACTGAAAGTCGGCACATACAAGTATTTCCTCGATATAGAGAAACGGAATCTCGACCCTAAGACACTGCTTTAGTCGCAGAGGGAGAAGAGGTCTTCACGCGGATTAATGAGCATCACAGGAACCTGGCTGCGGGCAATGGCTTTCCTCTCCGGCGGACCGAAGAGGAGGTCATCCAGTCCGTATTCGCGTGAGGCGGTCAGGACAAGCAACTGGTGCGCGAAGTCACGCTGGCGGCTGACTACCTCCTCATAGAGATGGAAGCTGTCTCTCCGGGCTTCCAACATTTCATATTCAATCTCCTCCCCTGTACGTTCACGCACGGCTTCTATATGGGAGACTATCCTATTGGTGTTGTTGCGCGCGTGAGAGCCGTAATCATGAGCTGGCAGTAACAAGATACGCGCACCCGTCTTGCGTGCAAGGTATGTGCAAATCTCCGCTTTGTACGTCTCCTCCTCCAGCATGGTGACCGGCACCAGAATGCGTTTCAGCGCGGTTATCTCCCGCATGGTTGGGGTCAGAAAGACATAAGGACGGCGCTCCTCACGGCATTCGTTCAGCGCACGCTGCAGCACACGGCTGCGGTTGTCGCAATGCACCACGCGGATATCTTCGTTATTGTCCCAAATCATCGGTAGTCTGTCTTGCATTACCCTTGTTCAATACTGAGGTTGCACTGCCCTATATAGTCCAGCACCTCGTCGCGTCCCTGTCCCGTTTCAGCCGATGTACAGAAGACGGGCGGCAGTTCCTCCCACGTCTCCAGCAGGGTCTGCTTGTACGTGGCGATGTTATCTGACAGCCTTCCTCTTCCCAGTTTGTCCGCCTTGGTGAAGACGATGGCGAAAGGCACTTCGTTCTCTCCGAGCCACTGCATAAACTCAAGGTCAATCTTCTGCGGTTTCAGCCTGCTGTCAATGAGCACGAAGAGGCAGACCAGTTGCTCTCGCATCAGGCAGTAGCGTTCAATCATCCTCCGAAGCGTCTCTCGCTGCGCCAGTCCTGTCTGCGCATACCCGTATCCCGGCAGGTCCACCAGATGCCACTGCCCTGACTTGGTGCGGCCATCGGCAGATGGCAGTCCGTCCACTAAAAAATGGTTGATGAGCAGTGTCTTGCCGGGTTTCTGACTGGTCTTTGCCAGATGGGGGTTACGGCATAGCATATTGATAAGCGACGACTTGCCCACATTGCTCCTGCCGATAAAGGCGTATTCGGGCAGTCGGCTGTCAGGACACTGCGACACATCGGGCGATGAGATGACAAACGAAGCGTACATACGTGACGGTGGTTTAGTTGCCGAACGGCCATATAATAGCGGTTGAATCCTGCGATAGTGTCACGTCCTTGGAATGTCCTTTCTGCACCTTCGCAGCGACTCTTCCCGTTACCGAATCCGCCTGATAGGTGACAAACACACGCCTCAAGGTTGTTTCCGTCCCGTAGAAATCATCCTTGGTGAAACTGAATGACGCGAGTCCGAACTCATCCGAAACCTCCCGCCCCTCGGCATTCTTCCTGAGTTGGAGCGATTCGTCGATATTGCTCCAGAACATAAACACCGTGTCGCCTGTGACAGGCTTGCCGTCTTTCATCACCTTTACGTGGATGACGGCATTCTCCTTCCTGCTGTCACAGCCTGCCATTAACACAAAACTGAAGAGCAAAGTGAAAACTGAAAGATACTTGAAACAGTTCATAATAAACGGATTTTGCTATTGGCATGTTACATTATCTGGTCAGCTGCTCATCGCTGATTCGGAGATTGACGGAGCCGCTATTGAGTATCTCTATCTCCACGCGGCGGTTCATCTGTCTGTGCTCGTCCGTGTCGTTGGGAACGATGGGGTCCTGTTCGCCTCGTCCGGCCGTTTCGATGCGCTGCGCGTCAATGCCCCTTCTCACCATCTCCTCTTTCACGCTCTCGGAACGGCCTTTGGAGAGGCGCAGGTTGTAGTCGTCCCTGCCTATATCGTCCGTATGACCGATGATGCGGATGCGGATATCGGGATTGTCGTTCAGCAGGCTGTACAGTTCCTGCAGCGCGGCATCCGAAGAGGGCAGTATATCGGTCTTGTCCGTGGCGAAGAACAGGTTACGCAGCACGAACTTCCTCACCTGTATCGGCTCCAGCCGGATTACCAGCACTTCGGCGATGTCTGTCACGGACGTGCAGGTGTCGCGGTAGCCTTCTGCCGTCACGCAAACGGCGTACTGCTTGCGCCCGTCCACCAGAGTGGATGCCAGTGTCTCTATGCTGTCCACACTTGCTTTGAGGATGGCGTTGTCCTTATCGTCATACACGGTCACCTGCGCCGTGACGGGTCTGCCTGTCTTGTCGTCAACGACCTGCGAGCGGAGCGGACGCTGCGGATAAATCGCAAGACGGAGTGTGTCGTTACTGTCCGTATGAGTGAATGCATACCCTTCCATGGGGAAATATGCAGGATGGGAAACGGATACGGTGTAATCTCCAGGTGTAAATGTCCGCACCACGCGTCCCGCTTTGTCATCCGTGGTCTTGACCACAGGCTTTTTCTTCTTCTTGCCCTTGCTCACGGCGCGTGTCGTCACGGTTGCGCCTCCTACGGGCTTGCCGGTCAGTTCGTCACGGACGTATGTCACGATGAAGGGATTGGGTTCCGCCTGCTGTTTGGGTTTCTTGGAGGGAAGTTCGCACATAACGGCGAACTTCAGCCCAGCCACAATCGGTATTGTCCGCGCGGAGGCGAACTCGGCGGCATGGGATGTCGATTGTATCTGTGCCACACCCAATTGGTCATCGAAAGCGACGAGCGGTGCCGTCCCGGCGGGTTTGTAGTCCGCCACACCCACATTGACGAAAGCGGACAGACGGAAATGACCGTAGTCCTTGAAGGTTCTCTTCGGCTGCTCTTTGCTGCGGCTCTTTGTCTTCGGCTGCTGTGAAGGGCGGAAGAAATCATATCCGGCTTCCAGTGCCACAAACGGGCTGAGTCTCCGCGCCAACGAGCCTGTACTCTTCACTTGATCGGAAGCAAGCATGTGATGGGGCATGGAGGCATAGTAGTCTATCGCACGCGCATCGTAAATGACACGGTTCACATCGCTCTGTACGGTATAACCGGCTGCGCCGACAGGATAGCCCAGTCGCACACCGGCAAGAAAGAACAGACCTTGGAACTTCGCACCTGCCATCAGGGAAAGGGACAGGTCTAACGCTGTCTGCCTCTCGCTGAGATTGCGGAACTGATAGCCGAGGAACATCTCATCCGACGGATTGACCAGTCTTCGCGTGATGTCAAACGTACCTTTGCGGATATTCAGACCGTATTGCGCTTCCAAACCCGCGTTGAGCAGGAACGCACCCTTGCTGTAGGTGCCGTACTGGAGTTGGTAGTCAAATCCCAAACCGCCCATCGGTCCGCCGATATTCTGCAGGCGGGAGTCCAATTTGAGCATATTGTCATAACCTGCCATAAGATGACCGCCGAGAAGATGGGTCATGGCGGCTCTTTCAGGCTGCTGCTTTTTCCCTGTACCGGGAGCGGCTGTTGCCGACAAACTGAAGAGACAGCACAATGCGGTTGCTATAATAAACTTCGTTCTCATTGCTCAACAAGTACTTTGGCGGTTATTGAGGTTCCCTCCACACCGTGAAAGGCGAGTATATACATTCCCGTTCCGGCATCATACGGCGCAAGGTCAATGGTGAACGTCCCGTCCTGCGGAGGACAGAACGGAAGCCGGTCCAGCAGAGTGCCGTCTGAACGATAGACGAAACAGATTCCGCAGATGTTCGTCTTCACACTGACTGTCCTGTTGTCTTGTTGCAGGGTCACGTACGGCTCTATCACGTCGCCCAACTCCATTCTGTCGTTCATACGGACAGGATAGAACGGGCAAGTGGTCATCGTCACACCGTCATCCGCGCGCGTCAGTTCCACCCAGTAGGCATCGCCGAAGACGAGTGAGTCGGGCGCCACGCAGATATAGGCGTCGTTGTCACCACTGCTCACAAGCGGAGTGCCTTCGTGGAACCAGCGGACGGATGAGAACTGATAATGACCGTTGTAATCTTCGTTGGAGAGGCTCAGCACATCATTCCAGCGTTGGAAGACCAGCCACGACGGATAATGGACTGCAAGAGGCTGCCCGTTGAACGCGAGCATGTTGTCGCAGTCATCGTACAGCGTCACGTCTATATGGTACACGTCAGGGCGGACATAATCGCGTTGGTCCTCCTTGTTGCCCGCCGGAACGGGGATGGCTATCAGCGCCGTACCGTCTGACAGTTGCCGCATATTACCGGTATATGAGGCCTTGAATCCCTGTGCGACTGCCTTGGCGTCGAAGGTCACGGTATAGGTTGACGGTTCGTTGTACGTGTAACCGGTCAGGATGAACAGCGAGTCTTCGTCGGCGCATATTTCCGGAACGGTCAGTGTCGCCTCAAAGTGGTCGCAGCCTTCCCGCTTGAAGAAGGCGGTATGGACCGTATTGTCTGTAACGGCCACTGTCCTCGGGTTGTCCGTATTGCCGTCTTCCCATTGCTTGAACGAGTACCCTTCCTTCGCGACTGCCGTGATGGTGGCGTCCTGCCCGTCAAAGCAGATGTAGGTGTTCGCTGTCCCGCAGCCGTCGGCCATAAGGGTCAGCGTATATTCGGTGTCGGGCAGCGGGTGCGGGGTGGAATAGTTAGTGCCGTTGAGGCTGCACTCTTGCGCTATCGTGGCGGTCAGGGCATTGCAGCCCGTCTCGAACTCTTTCCACTGGTCAGCCGCCTTGTAGGCTTTGGCGGAGGGGCAGTGCACATACAGAGGTATCGACCTGCTGACGTTCAGAAAGGCTGTCTCGCCCAATGTCGGCGGCACAAGTGCCTCGCATGTGATGGAGGTCAGACCCGTGCAGTCCGCGAACACACGCACTCCCATGCGGGTGACGCCCGAAGGTATCCGGACGGTGGTCAGACCCGTGCACTGGCGGAAGGCTATCCGTCCTATTTCCGTGACACTTTCGGGAATGGTTATTGCTGTCAGTCCGCTCAGACCGAAACATACGGAAGGGGATATGTATTCCACCTTTTCTCCGAAAACGAAACTTTTGATGTTGTCCAATTGGTGGAACGGCGGATAGTAATTGCCGTCGCCGTTTGCATTCTCCTCTATGACACAGTGTATGGCGTTCCACTGGACCGAACGCAGATTCGTGCAGTGCTGGAAGGTGCCGCCCGTACCGAGGGAAGTGACGCCTTCGGGGATGGTGACGGTAGTCAGACCCGTTATACCCATGCACAGGGACTCGGGAATGTCTCTCACCGTCTCGCCGAACGTGAAACTGGTCAGGTAGTCCAGACTTTGGAAGGGCGAGGAATGTTTGCCCGGCGCGGTCTCTTTCAGGATACAACTGACGGCGTTCCACTGGACCGAACGCAGATTCGTGCAACGCTGGAAAGTGCCGCCATATCCAAGCGTTGCCACGCTTTCGGGTATCGTGACGGAGGTCAGACTGCTGCAGCCCGCGAATGCGGATTCGCCGATGTCGGTGATTCCGTTGGGGATGACAACCGAGGTCAGACCTGTGCAATCTTCAAAGGCTCTTTCCCCTATACCTGTGACGGTATAGGTGTTGCCATTGTACACCACCGTAACAGGAATGGTCACATTGCCTGAATAATTGCTGTATGTCATCGATGTCACCTCTGCTTCCAGATTGAGTCTGTCAAGGTTGAAGTACATCCCTCCTATGAGAATCTTCTCATAGTCCCATGCGGACAGGGAGCCTGCACATGTTGCCAGCGCAAGAATTAGGGTCGCAAGTTTCTGTTTCATACGGTCATATTGTCGTTATGGTTATGTCTTCTTTCGGTTGCTTCAAGGGGTCTCCCGCAACTTGGTCGCAAAATTCGGACAAAATTATGACCCGTACAAGAAATATGCACAAAAATTACCAATTATTTGCCCGTCCCGAAAATCTCCCGTACCTTTGCGGCGACAATGGTATGCGGATTTATGTCTGCACAGGAGAACCAGAGGAATGCCATGCGATACATTGCGGAGCAATCCGCTCGCTTGATTGATTTGAATGGACGCAGAGATTCAAAAGAAATAATAAACATCTAACAATCACAAAACCGCCTATGAGATAATCACAAAAGGCAACATACATAAAATAGCGTTTTAGCTTAAAAACTTGGGTCTTGAAAAGCCGGACACTTTTAAAGACTTACATATACGTCAAGTGAACAAGCCGAAATGCTCATGCGTAAGCGTGGGCTTTGTTCAGTAGATTTGGCGTATATAGGTAGTCCGGTAAATCCTCAAGACCCGAATTGAAAGCGACAAACTTCACGCTTCTTTTATGTCTGTACCGATACGAAAAAAGTGCATATTTCAACACAGGATTAACACAGCATTAACACAGGATTAACACAGGATTGCAAACCGAACACACAAACATAACAGCGACACAAAGGTCGTGATAAACAAACCTATTTTTAACAAACCAAAAACCAAACGCTTATGAAAAACATTTTTCAGAAGTCCGGCGCACAACTCCGCGCCCGAACCCGCGCATTCCTTTGCGCACTCGCTCTTTTGAGCTTTGCTCCCGCGTGGGCGGATTTTACTATCACCACGCAAGTCCTTCCCGCCGAGGCGACTGCTGCGGGCTGCACTGTTTCCGGTGCAGGCACGTATTCTGACGGCACCACTGTCTCATTTACTGCCACACCCGCTTCCGGCTGGATATTCGCGCAATGGAGACCAAGCAATGCTAATAACGGTTACAACGATGCGCGCAATCCAAGACCGGCAATGAGTATCAATGAAGACATGACTATGACCGCTTTCTTTGTGCCGGTAGGGACTCCCACCTATACAATCACCCAGTCGGTCAATAATACCAGTTGGGGACGAGTATCTCCCGCCACTATCAACATTGATGGTTTAGGGACGAACATCTATGAAGGTACAATAGTTCATTTATATACTGACAATTTAGGTAAAGGTGAAACTTATTTTGTGAGATGGAGCAATGGATATACGAACTATATACAAAAGAGCGGTACAAGGCAGCAATCCACCCAGTTGGTGACGGTGACAGGCAATGCCGAATACATAGCCTATTGGAGTGACAGTCCCGTTCCTGTTACTCCGACCCACACGGTTTCCGCAACAGTTTCTCCCGCAGGTGCAGGCAGTGTCACAATCACGGCAGACGGTTATGCGGACAATGCAGGCACGTATGACAAAGGCGATAATGTCACCCTCACAGCCACACCCGCCAACAGAAGGTATCAGTTCTCGCATTGGGAGGAGAGCAGTAGCACGGTCGGCTCAGCGGCTTCTTACAGCATTGACGACATAGACGCTGACCATGCTCTTGTCGCTGTCTTCGAGGAGATACCCGTCACCATCGCCGACAACGAGAGCAGCAGTTACTACGCTTCCACACTCTCGACGTTCAGCACCACAATGGACTTCCAGCTTATGCGCACGTTCTATGCCGGTATGTGGAACACGGTCTGCTTCCCCTTTGCACTCAGTGCCTCGCAGATTGCCAATTCCGATATGAGCGGTGCAACCTTCTATACCCTCACATCTGTTACAGGCGACGCTGCCGAAGGCTTGGACTTCAATGTGAGCGAAGTGACTTCCCTTTCCGCCCGCACGCCGTATCTCGTGCAGGTCAGCGGCTCGAACATCGTCAATCCCGTCTTTGCGGGCGTGACGTTGGATGGCTCTGCCTTCACCAACAACACGACCGGTCAGAGCGTGGGTGAGACCAAGTTCTTCGGCACCGTGCATCCGACTGACCTTGAGATAGGCGAGAACAGCGGCTTCCTCTTCCTCGGACAGAACAACGCCCTTTATTGGCCCAATGTAGCCAACAAGATTCGTGCTTTCCGTGCTTACTTCTACAGCGGCAGCAGCGAGGTGCAGTCCGTTCATCCCCGTGCCCGCATCGTGGTGCGTGGCGAGACGCCGACGGACGTTGAGGAGAGAATCGCGGACGGCAACGCCAGCGCGCCGAGGAAGTACCTGCACAACGGCGTGCTCGTCATC
>JAGCWE010000042.1 GCA_017962005.1 Paludibacteraceae bacterium
AAGTATTGAGAAGAATGACCTGGTAAGGCGCATGATGGCAATGCGTCATACTCCCCAACGCTTCTCATTAGGGCTGATAAGCGACCAGAAAGTGTCTCCGAAGAATGCTTATCACTGGACAGAGTTTCTGCACCAGAAGACAAGTTTCTTAGGCGGCGGCGAGGTTCTTGCCCGCAAGTTGGACCTAGGTGTAACGTATATCCATATCCGCGAGGTGTCACGCGGTTACTATCGCGCCCGTTTCGAGCTGCTTACTCTTTCCGCTCCTGAAACAGCAAAAGGGGAGATAACAGAGCAGTTTGCGCGGATGTTGGAGGCTAACATCCAAGAGCAGCCCCACTTGTGGCTATGGAGTCATAACCGCTGGAAATGGGACAGGATGACGGAATGAGATGCAGCGTAGTCATATTGAACTGGAACGGCGCTGCGATGATGCGCCGATATCTGCCGTCGGTGGTCAGCAACACCATAGGCGAAGGCATAGAAGTGGTGGCAGCCGATAACGGGAGCACTGACGAGAGCCTGCGGGTGCTGCGTGAGGAGTTTCCGTCGGTCCGCGTGATTGTACTGGACAGGAACTACGGTTTTGCAGAAGGATACAACCGCGCCATCGCGCTAATTGACAGCGAATACACCGTTCTGCTCAACTCTGACGTGGAGGTAACGGAAGACTGGCTGAGCCCCCTGCTCTCCTATATGGACACCCATCCGCAGACTGCAGCCTGCCAACCGAAGATACTGAGCTGGAGCAGCAAGGAGAGAGGCGAGCGCCCCATCCTATTCGAGCATGCCGGTGCCGCAGGCGGAATGATGGACGCAATGGGTTATCCTTTCTGCCGCGGGCGCGTGATGAACCACGTGGAGCGTGACGAGGGGCAGTATGACAGTATCGTTCCCGTATTCTGGACATCGGGCGCGGCAATGTGCGTAAGAACCCGGATATACAAAGAGACGGGAGGACTGGATGCCGCTTTCTTCGCACACATGGAGGAGATTGACCTGTGCTGGCGGATGCAATGCAGGGGTAACAGTCTTGTCTGCGTGCCACAATCAACGGTTTATCATCTCGGCGGCGGCGCATTGAGTTATGAGAATCCCCGGAAGACATACCTCAATTTCCGCAACAACCTGCTGATGCTGTACAAGAACCTACCCTATCCCCGTCTTCTTATTGTTCTTTTCTGCCGCTTTTTCCTTGACTATGCCGCAGCACTTCAGTACCTGCTGAAAGGTCAGGGCAAGAACGCCATGTCTGTTGTCAAAGCCCGCTGTGACTATTGGCGTATGCGGACAGGAAGCGACATGCGCCTGAAAAGAACAACCAACCGCAGATTGGCTACGGTCAGTTATCCTTCACTTATCACCAGACGACTGGTTTTCTTCCGCTTATTCGGCGACTGATTTTCCTAACGCAGTTTCCTATAGCCGTATTGGGCGCGGCTGCCCAGTTCCTCCTCGATACGGAGAAGCTGGTTGTACTTCGCCATACGGTCGGTGCGTGAGAGCGAACCGGTCTTAATCTGTCCCGAATTGGTAGCCACAGCGATGTCGGCGATGGTGGTGTCCTCCGTCTCACCCGAACGGTGTGAGGTGACAGTGGTATATCCATGACGGTGCGCCATCTCGATAGCATCGAGCGTCTCGGTGAGCGAACCAATCTGGTTGACCTTGATGAGGATGGAGTTGGCTGCCCCCATCTTAATACCCTTCTCAAGGAAGCGGACGTTGGTCACAAAGAGGTCGTCACCTACAAGCTGGCAGCGGTTGCCGATGCGTTCGGTGAGGCGTACCCAGTTGTCCCAGTCGTTCTCGTCCAAACCGTCTTCGATGGAATCGATGGGGTACTTGGTGATGAGCTGCTCCAGATAGTCAATCTGCTCGGCGGCTGTGAGTTTCTTGCCGTTGGGGTCTTTCTTCTTGCCATCCTTGAGCTGGCGGTAGTCGTAGAACCATTCGCCGTTCTCGCAGGTAGCGAACTCCGAAGCGGCGCAGTCCATCGCTATGCGCACGTCCTTACCGGGCTCGTATCCTGCATCGCGGATAGCCTGGCAGATGCTGTCGAGCGCGTCTTCAATGCCGTTGAGCGCAGGAGCGAAACCACCTTCGTCACCCACAGCAGTGCTCAGGCCGCGTTTCTTAAGCAGTTTGGCGAGGTTGTGGAACACCTCCGCGCCCATGCGGACAGCCTCACGCTCGTTGGGTGCGCCCACAGGACGAATCATAAACTCCTGGAAAGCGATGGGAGCATCAGAGTGCGCGCCACCGTTGATGATGTTCATCATAGGAACTGGCAGCACATAGGCATTCGAACCTCCGATGTAACGGTAGAGGGGCATATCCAGATAATTGGCGGCAGCATGAGCAGCAGCAAGGCTGACACCGAGAATAGCGTTGGCACCGAGTTTGGATTTGGTGGGCGTGCCGTCCAGCTCAATCATCTTCCTGTCAATGCCTCGCTGGTCGAGAACAGACATACCGATAACAGCGGGAGCAATCTTTGTATTGACGTTCTCAACAGCCTTGAGTGTGCCTTTCCCGAGATAGCGTTTCTTGTCGCCGTCACGAAGTTCAAGAGCCTCGTTCTCACCGGTCGATGCGCCGGAAGGAACACTGGCGCGTCCCATAACACCGCAATCAAGATGGATTTCCACTTCAACAGTAGGATTGCCACGCGAATCCAAAATCTCGCGGGCGTGTACATTTTCAATAATCATAGAATTGTAATCAAACGGGTTTAACAAATTTGTGTTTTTACATTTTTCCGCGCAAAGGTAAAAAATATTTGACATACGCAAACAATAAGTACTAAAATATGAGTATTTATTACACTTTTTTGCATATAAACACTCAAACATGAGCAGTTATTCATGCTCACATTATAGGGGCTGCCGAATGTTCTGTTAAAATTCGCAGGCAAAGATACGATACAGGGGAATGGCGTTGTCCCGTTCTGGCACTGTCTGGCACAATTTGGCACTATCTGGCACTCTTGGGAAGTTTCAGACAGAATAATTTATACCCTTTACATATCTATAGAGGCATACAGACACAAAAATCTATCAGTCGCGTTCGGAAAAAAATATACCCCTCCAATCGCGTTCGGCAACAACGCCCTTGGAGGCTGTCGCAATGGTCAATACCACCCTGTTATATTGACAGGCGACTTGTGCCTCCGCTCTCCCCATGCGAAAATAATCAGTCCGCCGCTGCGCTCTGTTGATTATTTTCTGTGGGGACCCCGGTTTTCAAGAAAATGCATTTTCTTTGCAAGTGACATAAATACAGATGCAAAGATACGATACGGGGGAATGGCGTTGTCCCGTTCTGGCACTATCCGTCCCGTTTATGCGACAAAAAGGTCATCGAGGGTAATGTTATCCTGTACGATGCCTGCATACTCATTCTGTTTTAAGCCAAAAGAAGTGATGAAAACGAGATGTGGCATTTTGCGCTTGGGAAGGCGTTCCGACAACACTTGCAGACGTTCCCGAAGCACCAAATCATACCCCTTATCAATAGCGTACTGACCGTTCGAGAATTTCATTTCGCACAGGTCAACAATGTTATCCGCACGGTCAATAATCATATCTATCTGTGAACCTTTGGCAGATGACGAGCCTTGCAACGTCCATTTGGAAACGGTCGTGCTGACTTGCGGAACACCCAAGGCGTTCTTAATCTGTGGAACATGGCTGAAACAGAGTTCCTCAAACGCATTGCCTCGCCATGAATTGAGTTGACCGGATGTAACGTTCTGCTGCCAGAAGTCATCCGGCGGATTTTTGCCTTCCATAAACATCAGATGAAAACGGCAGAAGGGATCAATGAGTTTGTAACGCTCTTGCCATTTGTTTTCAGAAAACGAAGTATATGGCAGCAAGAAATCGCTCATAACGAGGTTCTTCAAAACGACAGAAAATGTGCCACCGTCATTCTTTTTCAGTTTCTCCAAAATATCCTTGCGCGTGAGTCCGACATGCGTCTTGCCCACCAAGCGGACTACTTTCATGTATTCTTCCGCATTATTAAAGAGCGAGCCAAAGAGACGCTCAAACTCTTGTTTTAGCGGTGCTTGGTCGGCAAAGAAGATGATATCTAAAACCGCCAAATAAAAAGCAACTAATCAGCGGATTTTATTATGTTCTATTACATTTCCGCTGAATTAAGCACATTTTATGTGTTTATTTAGCGGATTTAGGATGTATTTGCCTCATTACCGCTGATTAAACTATACATATCGAGAGGATTTCAACAATATCTTGCCATTTTTGCCAAACAATGTCCGTTATTTTACACAGCATGCTGCCGAAGATATCAATAACTTCCACTGCTTCCCGCTTTCGCGTTCGGCAACAACGCCCTTTGGGGCTGTCGCAATGGTCAATACCGCTTCGTCGGAAGTGACTCGTCTAACGACTTTCGACATCAT
>JAGCWE010000043.1 GCA_017962005.1 Paludibacteraceae bacterium
ATTTTTATGTTGTAGTATGTACCACTTTTCTCAATATAGAGATTCCCGCTTTCAGCGTTGGATAGCGAAGCCAAATCGCCGCTAATGCTGATATTCCATATGATAGATGCAGCTGGTGTCTTAACTGTATCGTTTGTCGGTGTCACTTCCGTTCCGGCAAGATAATACTTATCTTTCGTGCCTGTACTTAGCGCGAAATAGCCGTTGTTATAGCCCGTGACGACATAATTGCCGGAGGTAAGTTCGGAAGTTTGTGTGACGCGTTTGTAGTTATTCGACATGCCGTCCCCTTCGGTCGATTGAGAGAATACGGCGTGATACGTGGTGTTCCCTTCCGGAACACGACCCGTATAATTGAGCGAAGGAGCTTCTGTATTGTTCGTTGCATATTCAAACTTGCTCCAACCCACGAAATTGAAGTCCGTACAAGTAGGATCTTCTACGGCTTCCACCACTTCATTCATATGCCCTGTACGCGAAGCGTGATCAGCGTCCTTTACCTTAAATGTCAGCGTATATTCCTGCGAACTACAGTACAGCGAGTAGTTGGAATATCTGGTGACAGGCGTAGCACCTCTTCTAATATCAACACTGGTGAAACAAAGCTGCCCGGCTTTGGTAGAACCATCTGAACCATAATTGGCATTATCACCTACTGTAAAGGTAACCGCTGTGGCAGAGCCTGTCCAAGAAACCGTTGTGTCTAACGAGTCTTGCTTGACGATGGATCCGACACTCGCTGTGATAGGAGCGAGACGCTTTTTGCCCTGTGAACTTAAGTTGAAGACGATATTCGTCATCGTTTGACTATTGCTGATAGCTAAGGTGCCTTTCGCATATAATCGAGCGTCTTTGTTGCCATCTCCGTCATTGTAAGTCGGCGCGGTACTACCGCTGTTTTTGGCTGCAGAGAACGTGAAAGAACCAAAAGTGCCACTTATGGCCTTATAGGTTTCCATGATGATTGTGGTGTCCGTTGTGCCGCCGGTAGTCTCTTTATCTGCAAACACGGCATAGAACGTAGTGTCGCGCGTAAGTGCAGGCGCTGCGGTTGTAAATAGGTCATTTGGCGCATCAGAGGCGTGGGAGTAGTTCGCCTGCATCGTCCAACCACAGAAGACGCGAGTGGCCAAGCAATCATCCGGGTCGTCCGGTAAACTTGGCGATTCATTGGCGTATATACCTGCTTGCGTGTGATAGCGACTTCCATTAACCATCCAAGTGGCTGTGTGCGTGGGTATTTTAGTAAAAGTAGCCGAAATCGTCACATCATATTCCGGCATCGTGAATTGGTTATTTGTGACAGTGATAGTGGTACTTTCGTCATTTGCTTTCGTTACAATCCAACCATCGAACGAATAGCCATCTTCCGGTTCGGCCTCCAATGTAATAGTCGTACCGGCGATAGCTGTTGCAGCATTTGCGAACAACTGACCTCCCTCCATAATACCATCATCACCAGCTAGAGTGATTGTATGACTCGGACACGGCGAAGTTTTGTAGGTGGTTGTGGCTGTACCTCGTTTGTAGAGCGAAAGTGCGCCGCCGGTGGAAGTAGAATAACAAGCAAAGCCATAAGTTCCATTGTTCCTTAAGTTAGCGTTCTTGTTGTTCTTGTTATTCTTTAGGTTAACAAACTCATATGTCGAAGTGCCACTTGCTGACCATAGAGACAAGCTATCAGTTCCACTAACATTCAGTTGTGCCTTGTTATCAGCTCCTGTTCCTGCGGCATATTTGGTTGTTTTTGCGTTATAGATAGTCCAATAATCTCCACTTTGCGCAATATGCCAAATGATAGAATCATCTGTATTGGTAATCACATTGTTGACAGGAGTTACCTCGTTATATCGCAAGCGGCTACTCTCCACTTTCGCCTTCATCACTTTGCCGCTATAGTAGATTAGATAGTCTCCTTCCACTAACGAGCCGCTATAGAGAGTATATTCAGTATTATCTCCCGAACCTTCAGTAAGTCCATAAACAGCATAAAGTGTGGCTGTGCTGTTGACTTGCGTAACGAACGAAGGTGTAGTTGTGGTATTGACGGAAGCGTTTGTGCTCCAGCCGCGGAAAGTCCAGCCGTCACAAGCGTCGGCTTCCGTGTTTGCTGCAGGCAGATTGTATGTGCCGCAACAACTGATTACTTCCTGCTGTCCATTGCGGTATAGGGTGACGTTGTATTGCTCACAGCACGAACCGGTTAATGCCACTTCATGAGTTGCAGCCAAACCTCCGCCGGAAATCTGTAATATGGCGTTGTGAGAACCTGATTCTGATGGCAGATAGGTGATGGTAATAGCTTTACCGTTGGTGGCTACACTCTGAGACATCGATTTTTGTGAGAGCGAGAAATACGAAGCATTCGTGCCTCCGACGGAAAGCGTGAGTCCGCTTGTAAGGTTTGCTCCTTGGATAATAATCGATCTCGTAACAGATACACCTGTACTTGTTGCGCCTAAGTCGATAGCCTCCGTTGGACGAATGATAACTGGTGACGCGGAATTGCTGCAACCGTCTCCGCTGAAACCGTCTTCCCACGAACCTACTAAACTAGAAAGCGATACCGTTTCTCCAGCATGTTCTCCCCAAAGATACTCCACCAAACAGGGATAGTCCACAAATGGATTTCGGTTACCTTGCGCGGTTTCTACGCCGTCGTTACGGTCAATCTCTTTTTGGGAAACAGGGTCTTGGCGATGCCATTTGAGCAGTAGTGCTTTGCCATAATTGGAGAGACCGTAATTGGTGGAAAGTGAGGAACTGAACATCTGTCCTACTTTGTCGCGCGTTGTGTTTGCCCAAGCTGTAACCGGATAGTCATTGGCGGTCTTAAGCGTCGTTGTGGCATTCTTCGCGCCATCCGGCAGTCGGCAATGTGCTTTATCGGCATATCGCACGACCATATACAGGATAGCACGAGCTATATCTCCTTTGTATTCATCGCCTACTTCATAGACACTTCCTCCGCCGCTTGGCAGCGCCACGGAGAACGTGGAAGCACCTGAACGACCGTACTCATGGTTTTCGCAAGTGCTTGTTCCCTCGCTCGGTATAATCGTGCTTTTACTACTACAAGTGCCATGCTTGCCGCCGCTGCATTCGCCGAAGGGCAAGTCCGAGCGATGCCCGTTCGCGCGTCCGTCCACCGGATAAAGATGATGACGGTCGGAGTATTGCGGCACTTTGCCGTTATTGGTAGAACCGCCGAAAGAGGATTGACAAATCACATGCTCACGGTTGACGGCATCGCAGCAGCATTTATACGACGTAGGGTAGGTGTTGTGGTTGTTATAACCGCAACTGCTGTATATGTCCAGCATGTTTCCGTTGCTGTCGTAATCGTACGGGAAATCCCAGTTATAACTGACGAAAGTGGTGTGCTTGGTGTAAAGCAACTCTGTTAACGCCGCACGTAACAGGTCGCCGCTTTTGCCATCAAGGCTGCTATAGTACGACTGATTCACGGCAAACGCCGTGAGTGCCCAGCAGAGAACTATCGGGAGCAGGTGTTTTCGCATGTTTTTTACCAACCGTTGTAATGGATGTTTTCAGGTTTGTATTTGTCTTTGATGTCCGGGTGTTCCGCAGGAATACCGACAGGCACTACGCACAGCGGGATGATATGTTCGGGCAGACCGAGCATCTGCTGCACCATCGTAGCGCGGTTCATGTCCGGATGCAGTCCTGTCCATACAGCGCCAAGGCCCATGGCATGTGCTGCAAGAAGCAGGTTCTCCGTAGCTGCCGACACGTCGTTAATCCAGAAATTCGCCATCTCGCCCGGAATCGCCTTGCTCAAGTCGCCGCAAGGGATGAACGCGACGGCCGGATGATTGCTGCAGCGGGAGTAGGGAAGCGCTTCGCCTAATTTCTCGATGATCGCCTCGTCCGTCACCACGATGAATGCCCACGGCTGTTTGTTGATAGCCGACGGAGCCGCCATGGCTGCACGCAGCAGGGTGTCAATCTGTTCTGCAGAGATTTTCTCGCCCGTGAACTCACGCACAGACACGCGCGTAAGGATGTTGTCGATAGCTTCGTTTTTCATACTGGTTTCCTGTTTTGCGCATCCGGCAAATAATATTGCCGCGAATGCAAGAGTGAGCAACTTTTTCATATTATTCAATTTTGCGGGTGCAAAGATACTACTTTTTTTTGACATGTGCAAATTTTTCTTGTTAGAATCGTCTGGTTTGCTTGCAATACGCGTCGTATTCCTCTCCGAAATCGCGTTTCAGACGATGCTCTTCGGTCAGAACTTGCACGAACATGATTACGAAGAAAATAACCCAAACAAGCAAAGCTTGCCACGTCCACAGCCACACGATAAATCCCGCCAGATAAAGGAGTGTGCCGGTAAGCATCGGGTTGCGGTTAATACGGTAAGGCCCGTCCGTCATCAGATGTTGCGTCCGCGGACCTATCTCTTTACCGAAAGCGTCCATCGGGTTGCCTTTGCCGCGCGTCTTCATATAAGCGATGGTCCAGATGCTGAGGCTCAAACCGCCAAGTATCAGAATGCCGGTTCCGACGGCTCGCCACACGCCGATATGTACGGCCATATTCGGCATTCCGGACGCCAGCCACATGATAGTCGGGAGTACGCCGACGAACAGGACGCCGCCAAGGACGTAACCTGCTATTTCTCTAATCTTTTTCATATCTCTTTCAACTTTTTTACCAACTCATCACTAATGTTGTTGCCTATCTGGCGGCAGACATCTTGACTCCAGCGTTGCGCCATGGAGATGCGTTCTGCCTGATTCTCAATGCCTTGCAGCATGGCGTAGATATATCCGGCATTGAAGTTATCTCCGGCACCAACGGTACTCACGGTCTTTATCGGTTGGACAGGGAAAGTCTCCTGTTTCTCCGGCGTGTAGAGGCGAATGGCGCGGGCGCCGTCCGTTAATATGAAGGTGCTGCAGAAAGGCTTTACTTTCTCGTAAATAGCATCCGCGTCAGTTAAGCCGTACAAGTACTCGAAGTCTTCTTTCGAACCGCGTACGAGGTTCGCGAGGCGCATGTTCTCTTCGATATTTCCGATTACTTCCGGAATTTCCGGTACGTGCGTCTTGCGGAAATTGATGTCGTAGTACAGCCATGCACCTGCTTTCTTGGCCTTCTGCAGCAGCTTACCGACAACAGGCCTTATGACAGGATTAATGGCGAAATACGAGCCGAACAGCACTACGTCATCCGCCTGAATGTCAGGCAGTTTCTCGTCTAACAGGTCTGTCGTGTGGTCCTTGTAGAACGTGTATTGCGCATCGTTATGTTCGTTAAGAAAGGCAAGAGTGATATGCGATTTGGTGCCCGGATGACGACACACATATTCGTCGGACACGCCGTTCGTTTTCAGGAAACTGCAGATGACATCACCCACATGGTCACTACCGGTTTCTGTCACCATCGCGCAAGGAATACCTGCCCGTCCGAGTGACACAATACTGTTGAATGTAGAACCGCCCGGAACCGCCTTTTGCGGCTGGTCATTCTTAAAAAGAATGTCCAACACCGTCTCGCCTATACCTATTACTCGTTTTGCCATGACATCAGAATTTGCTGCAAAGTTACTACAATTTTTCGGATTATGCAAATTTTTCTGCATTTTTTGAGTTTGGCACGGTGTTTGTAAGTGGATAGGCGGAAAAGTTCCGTTAAGATTGAAAATAATTAAAAATCAGTAGGTATGAGAAAGTTAATGATTCTGGCGATTAGCGCCATCCTCGTGGCTAACGTAAGTGCCCAGGAAGCAAAGAAAGAGTGCTGCAAAGGCAAGCAGCTGAGTAAGGAAGAACGCGTAGAGTTCGATATCAAGCGTCTGACGCATGAACTGATGCTCTCCGACGAACAAGTAGCGAAGTTCGCAGTCACTTATCGTGAGTACGCAGGCAAGTTGGACGAGTTGTTCCAGAAGAATGC
>JAGCWE010000044.1 GCA_017962005.1 Paludibacteraceae bacterium
GAAATGGAAAGGCGAAAACGTGGAGTTCACGTCGGGTATGGCGACCATCGACGGAACGATGATTATGAAAAGCGGAAAGGATCTTCTTGTACTGCTCGGACCGGACGAGAAAGACGGAAACAGCATCAATGTGCCGAATGGCAAGTCCCTCTTTACCTACAACGGCAACGATTATGACCAAATCATTTTCGCTGTATCACAGGACATCGAAGTGCAATGCAACAGCAGCAAGATGTTCCAGATTACGGGCAGAAGCGATAAGCAGGTTACAGTGCGGTTTATGAAGCCTCTACTCTCAGCCGTCACCGGCGATGTGAGGCTTATTCTCTCCCATTTTTCGTCTGAGGAAGGCTATACGCGGCCGTTGTTTGACCTGAGTTACGCCAATGTGTATCTCAACGAGGAGGACGCCCTCCACAAGGTGAATATCAAATTCATTAACAATGCGGACAACGGACTGCTTTTCTACGCCTACAAACCCTCATCCGTTCATTTCGGCTACGGCGATTACGAGTTGACTTCCGTCTTCGGCGAAGACCACTACAACTTCTTCAGCGAAGCTTCGTCAGGCTATATGACCGTCACCGGTCTTGACGCATTGGACGGCTATAACGGAAACAACTACTATTCCGAGCCGTTCGGAGCGCATATCAAAGGCGGCACCACACTTGTGGACTGCGGCAACAACCAGATTATGGGCAAAGTGACGCTCCGTTATCTGCCCTCCCAGTACGCATATTTCGACGAGGAGAAAATATCCGACTGGCGTATCGTTCAGGCGTGCGACGGTGTCACTCTGCAAATCAAAGGCGCGGGCGACCTCTCATCGCTTGACCCCGCGACACTGCCGTGGAAGAAGTATGCGGATGTGATTACCAATGTGGAGGTCAGCAGCGACATAATGGTTCCGATGACCGCACTGCCGAATTATGCCTTTGCCAATATGGAAAACCTCAAGTCCGTACGTCTGCTCGACTTGGGAGAAGCTACCGAACTGCCCGAGGGGCTGTTCGCAGAATGTGGCAACTTGGAGGAGGTGGAACTCAATGCATCACTGTACTCAACAGACCAGCTGAAAAAGATAGGCGGCAAGGCGTTTGAAAAATGCAAAAATCTGAAAGAGTTGGCATTACCGAACTCAGTGGAAGAAATCGGAGAATCTGCTTTTAATCACTGCGAGAATCTTGAGTTGACGCTGCCTGAAAACCTGAAAAAGGTTGGCATATATGCATTCTATTATAGCAACACGCTTGTTATGCCAAAGGACATGAACGAGGACATAGAGGCGGATACGGGTATTTTTACAAGTAACGACGCTACGTTGAAGTTCCTTGGCACGATGGAAGAGTGGCTCGCACGGGACAACTCGTGGATTATGAGTAAATGGTACGCTGATTCTTACTCTTCGACACACATCTTCATAGACGGCAAAGAGGTAATCGATTTGGTTATTCCGGAAGGAACCACCGAGTTGAAGGATTATGCGTTCAAACACTGCACTTCCATTGAAACCGTTTCCTTCCCATCCACACTCACGACAATAGGATACGGTGCTTTCTATTCTTGCAAGTCCCTGAAAACAGTCAGCCTTCCGAACTCGCTCACAAGTATGGGAGAATATTGTTTTAACTGTTGTTACGGATTGACTGCTGTCCACATTCCCGAAGGACTGACCGAGATTCCCAAAAGTGCTTTCTATGATTGCGAGGCACTATCTTCTATAGAAATACCCAAAAACATTACGACAATTGGCGGTGGTGCTTTCCGGTATTGCAGCAGTTTGAAGGACGTGACCATCTATCCGTGGAGTGTGACTCTTGACGGAAAACCTTTTGCGGATATAGCCGAAGACGCGACACTCCATGTATGGCGGACAGCCCAAATGGCAGGGATGTTCGACGGAGAGGAATGGAGCGTGTTCAAGAACACCGAACTGATGAATGACTACTCCGTCTCTCTCAACGCTGACCCGATGGATTTGGGGACTATCACTTTGGACATCGACGAAACCAAACTGACAAGCGAACGGAGTGCCAATGAGGCGACAGTAGTGGAGGACACCAAAATAACCATCACCGCCACGCCCAATGACCACTGCACCTTCAAAGGCTGGTTCGACAGCGAAGACCAACTTCTCTTTGACAAAGCATCCACAACCGTCACCATCACCGATGACTTCTATGCGACCGCCAAGTTCGAGAAGGACAGCTTCGATGTGAAAGTCACCATCGTCGGCGCGACGGAAAGCGAGATGACCGTCAAAGGCGCCGGACGATACGGATACGGCGACAAAGTCGTACTCACCTTCACCGAAAACGACAACTTCACGTTCGTGTCATGGACCTACGGCGATGTGACAGTCACCGACAAGACACTCGTCATTGACGCATTGACGGAGAACATCGATGTGACCATCACCTTCAACCCCGTCCTCTACACGCTCACCGTGAAGACGGAGCCCGCCGAAGGAGGCACGTTCACCGTCACGGGACTGGACGGAAACAACCAGGGCATGTTCTTCGCCGAGTTCACCATTACCGCCACCCCCGCCGAGGGCTATGAAATAGCCGCATGGAAGAAAGACGAGGACCAAGTCCTCGACAACAAGACCACCACCCTCAATGGCGTGCTCTACGGCGACATGACCATCACCATCGTCTTTAAAAAGAAGACAGAAACAGGCCTCGATGATGTGTCCGCCACGACCGGCGAAGCCCGCAAGGTGCTCCGCAACGGACGGGTATGGCTGGTTCTGCCCGACGGCCGCGAGTTCGATGCTAACGGAAAGCAGGTCAGATAATTGTTCTAACTAACCTTATATTTTAACAACATGAAGAGATTCTTATCAGTTCTCGCCGTGGCGGCATGGGTGCTGCTCGGCACGGGCGGACGGGTTTTCGCCCAAAATGCGATTAACGATGACCTTGACAAGGTCGGGGCAACCACGGGTGTGAGCGTGTTCCGCTATTCAAGCATGAGTACGCTCATTGGCGCATGTAGTGTCACTGTTACCAAGATGCCTTCGGGAAGCAACCCGGGACATCTGACTGTCACCGGTTACAAGAACTACACCGGCGGAGACACCGACCTGTATGTGGCGGCTTACATTACCGACAAGAGCGGCAGGAAGTTCATTGTCACTAAGATTGGCGACAACGCTTTTGCCGGCAACACCAACATTACTTCCGTCTATATGTACTACTACGGCAACACCTGGTTCACTACGGAGAAGAACTTCGGTGGTGTCAAGATGGTTCTCAACCAGCCCTTTGAGATTGGCAGCGGCGCCTTCAGCGGATGTACGGCTCTCAAGGTCTTGACGTTCAACAACAGCGACGGCACCAACTACGTGAACTGCAGCAACATCGGAGCCAACGCCTTCAAGAACTGCCTGAAGTTGGGTTCTTGCCGCATCTTGGCGACATTGGGAGGTACGATAGGGGAGAACGCCTTTGCCAACTGCTCCTCGCTGACCGGCGCGCTGCATGTCAGCGGCTCCGTGGATGACAACGCCTTCACCGGCTGCACGGGTATTACGTCCATCTACTGGTACGGCGGCTATACCGGCTCTATCTGGGGCAACGGTTACTCGCCTTTCTATCCGATGCACGGCAGCGTGACAACCGTCAATCTGTATGGCGCTGTCCCTGAATATATGTTCAGTGGCTTTGATGCGCTCACAGAAGTGAAGACGCCTGCCGATGTTTGGGACCGCCTTATGAACACGAACCTCTACAAAATGGGTATCGGTAAGGAAGCCTTCAAGAACTGCAAGAAACTGACCACCATCTCCGTGGCAGGTCAGATTGATCCCTCCGCTTTCACGGGCTGCACCGCACTCAGGGATGTCACCTATCGCGGAGCGTTCCTTGCGCAAAGCCAGGTACCGGAATACACTTTCCAAGGGTTCTTTTATGACTGCAAGGACTATATCACTTCGTTCACCGTTGCAACCACTTCCACCGAGAACACACCGAACACCTACATCCCTTCGTTCCTGTGTTGCGGTATGAAGAACCTTACTCAGGTGACAATACCTGACTATGTGCATTCCGTCGGCTCGTATGCCTTTGCCAATTGCACAGGTCTCGTAAGCGTAAGATTCAACAAGAACACGTCTGCCTGCACGCTTGTCGGTGATGAGGCGTTCGCTGGCTGCTCCCAACTGACTAATATCATACTGCCGGTTGCTACGGAGTATATCTACAAGGAGGCTTTCAGGGACTGCAAGGAGCTTGTCACGTTCCCCGTGTCAGCAGACAACACCAGCCTGAAGACAATCGGAGAGGGCGCGTTTGCCAATACCGGCATCTCGGAGGCGTATATCCCTGCCGGTGTTACCACGGTCGGTGAGAATCCGTTCAGCAACAGCAAGAACCTCGTTACCATTGACTGGAACCCCGCTTCTTATACCAAGGCCAACCCCTTGGGAAACATCAAGAGTCAGCTGACGGCAATCAGCTTTGGCAAGGACGTAACCTATATCCCCGCGCAGTTTGCCAATGGCTCGAAGATTAGCGAACTGGAGCTGTCGGGCATCAAGACCATTGGCGAGCAGGCTTTTGCCAATGCCGCCGGCCTGAAGACCGTCACCATCTACCAGACCGTTCCGTCCATCGCAGCCAACTCGTTCGAAGGTACGGACGTGCAGGCTGTTTATACCAGCTGCACCGTTTCTGACAAGCTGATCGACAATGCCGCTTGGAAAGCCGTTTGTGCCAATATACAGACGCTGGACAACACATACAGCTATCCGGACAATATGGACGATTTCTGGAGCCAGAACGCCACGCTTGAGATTGTCGAGCCTATCAACTGTGAGGGTGTCTTCGTTGTACGCGCGATACCCACCGAGGGTGCCTCCTTCCTCTATTGGAATGACGGCAATACCGACAACCCGCGTACAGTGGATATGAAGGAATTCGAAGGCTGGTTCCTGTACGCCGTGGCCGCTTCCGAAAGCGACTACCACAGGACCAACTTCACCGTCACTCCCGAAGGGGCAGGCATTCTGAAGATTACCAACCAGTACGGCAAGGACTGCAGCAACCAGAAGTTCCTCAACGGCGACTATGTGCGGATTACTCCCGTGGAGCTCAACGGCTGGTACCGTTTCGACAAGTGGGATTACACCACGCCGGAAGGCGGCGAGCAGCCTTATGTCTGTGACGAGTACTCCGACCCCAACACCCTTTGCTTGAACATTATGTATATGGCGGACCCGATGGGCGGTATGGACTGCATGGACGAGTGGGGCAATCCGATGCCCTGCGGGGATATGTCTGAACCGGAGGAGAAAGCACGCTTTGACGAGAATATGAAAGCCCGCTTTGTTCTCAAGGACATCCCTGTTTCGTTCGTCAGCTGCACCGACGGAAACGGCTATGCGGATTTGGAGGAAGGCTTTATGACGGTAGGCTCGGAGATTACGCTCGTTGCCAAACCCAAGGAGGGTTACGTCTTCGACAAGTGGGAGGACGGCGACACGCAGGCGACCCGCAAGCTGACCATCACGCCCGAACTGCTTACCGAACTCAGGCCGATGGGTATGGATCCGGAATTGGGAGAGATGACCTACAACGAAGTGCCCGTGGATATGGGCGGCGGCTCGCTGGAGCATTACAATTCCGATTCGGAATATACGCTGAGCCTCTGCGCTTACTTCAAGAAAATTCAAGACGGTATAGAGGATGTGGTGAAGGACCGCAAGGCAGGCAAGGTGCTGCTCAACGGTGTGCTCTATATCATCACCGGTGACAAGACGTACAACGTTCTTGGCGAGGAAGTGAGATAACCTTTTAATCAACCTATAATTTTTTTATCATGCAAAAGCAAAATGTAGTTATTCGATTCTGCGGAGACTCGGGTGACGGTATGCAGCTGACGGGAAACATGTTCTCGTCATTGAGTGCCATCCTCGGTGAGGAGATTTCGACACTGCCGGACTTCCCTGCTGAGATTCGCGCGCCTCAGGGCACGCTGGGAGGAGTGAGTGGCTTCCAGGTATGTCTTGGAAATGGTGTTTACACACCCGGTGACAAGGCGGACGTGATTGTGGCGATGAATGCCGCTGCGCTCAAAGTGTGTACATTGGGAAGCAAGTTCAATCAGGCGGACGCGCAGTACGTTGAGGCGGACTCGATGTACAAGAAAGACGCTGTGATTGTGGTGGACACCGACTCGTTCACCAAGGCGGATTTGGACAAGGCGCTGTACAAGACCGACAACCCCTTCACCGAACTGGGTATCCCCGAGAGCGTGCAGATTGTTCCTGTGGCGCTGACCCAGCTCACAAAGGAATCGCTCAAGGACAGCGGTATGGACAACAAGGCCATCCTCAAGTCACGCAATATGTTCGCATTAGGCGTGGTATGCTGGCTGTTCAACCGTCCAATCGACAAAGCCATCCACTTCCTTGAGGGCAAGTTCGCGAAGAAGCCCGCGCTGATAGCTCCGAACGTAAAGGTGCTGACAGACGGATATAACTACGGCAATAACACCGCACTGAATATCAACACTATCAATGTGGAGAAAGCCGAAGACCTCGCACACGGCACGTACACCTCCATAGCCGGCAACAAAGCCACAGCCTGGGGTCTGATAGCCGCCGCGAAGAAGAGCGGTAAGCAACTCTTCCTCGGTTCGTATCCTATCACCCCCGCCACCGACATCATGCAGGAATTGGCGGCGCGCAAGGATATGGGCGTGGTGGTCGTTCAGGCTGAAGACGAGATAGCCGGTGTGTGCACCGCAGTGGGCGCTTCCTTCGCGGGCGACCTCGCCTGCACATCGACTTCCGGTCCCGGTTTGAGTCTGAAGTCGGAAGCCGTAGGTCTTGCTGTTATGGCCGAACTGCCGTTGGTGGTTATCGACGTGCAGCGCGGCGGTCCTTCAACGGGTCTGCCCACCAAGACCGAGCAGACCGACCTGCTGCAGGCGGTATATGGCCGTAACGGTGAATGCCCCGCAGTGGTCATCGCTGCCAGCACTTCCGCCAACTGCTTCCAGTACGCTTATGAGGCTTGCCGCATCGCGCTGGAGAACATGACCCCCGTCATTCTGATGACCGACACGTATCTCGCTAACGGAACAGGTCTGTGGCGTCTTCCCAAACTCGCTGAACTGCCGGAGATTCATCCGCAGGGCGTACCCGAGGAACTGAAGGGTAAGTACAATCCTGCACTGCGCGATGAGAACAATGTCCGCTACTGGGCATTCCCCGGTATGGAAGGCTATGAGCATCGCAACATTGGTCTGGAGCGTGACAGCCGCAAAGGCTCCATCTCCACCAACCCCGAGAACCACGAACTGATGGTGAAAGCTCGTCAGGCGAAGGTTGACCAGGTGGCGAACCGCATTCCCGAACTGCGCGTGCAAGGCAATGCGGACAGCGACACGCTGTTGGTCGGCTGGGGTTCCACAGAGGGACATCTTCATGCCGCTGCCAACGAATTGAACTGCGCACTCGCCCACTTCAACTACATCAATCCGCTGCCTAAGAACACCGAAGAGGTGCTCCGTCGCTACAATAAAGTGATTGTTTGCGAGTTGAACAACGGACAGTTCGCATCGCTCCTCCAGATGAAGATTGCCGGTGTGGATTTCAAGCAATACAATGAGATAATGGGTCAGCCCTTCGCGGTTGAACGTATAGTTGAATCTGTTAAAAAACTCTGATTATGGAAGCAAGTCAATTCAAAAGCGATCAATACGTACGTTTCTGCCCTGGTTGCGGCGACCATGCCATCTGTATGGCTCTCCAGAAAGCGATGGCACAGATTGGTGTACCCACTCATGAGGTGGCAGTTATTTCAGGTATCGGCTGCTCAAGCCGTATGCCCCACTATCTCAATACTTACGGATTCAACACCATCCACGGTCGTGCTGGTGCGGTTGCTACAGGTGTGAAGACTTCTCATCCTGAACTGACAGTATGGCAGATGTCGGGTGACGGTGACCTGCTCGCTATTGGTGGCAACCACTTCATCCACGAGATCCGGCGCAATGTGGACTTGAACATCTGCCTGTTCAATAACCGTATCTACGGTCTGACCAAAGGCCAGTACTCGCCCACATCGCCCAAGGGCTTTGTCAGCAAATCCAGTCCTTTCGGCACGGTGGAGCGTCCCTTCATCCCCGCTGAACTGGTGATGGGTGCGCGCGGCACGTTCTTCGCCCGCACGTTGGACGTGGACATGCCGACTACGGTTGACTGTATGGTGAAAGCCAAAGAGCACAAGGGCGCATCCGTCATCGAGTGTCTCGTTAACTGCGTCATCTTCAACAACGGCACCCACAATTGGATTGCCGACCGCGAGACACGTGCCGAGCGTAGCATCATCCTCCGCCATGGCGAGAAGATGATTTTCGGCGCGAACAAGGACAAGGGTCTGGCTCTGGACTACACTCAGGGACTCATTCCGCGTCTGATTGTGGTAGCAGCCGATGATGACCGCGTGTTGACCCACGATGCTCACATGGCCGACCCGACCCTTCATCGTATGCTGGCACTTATGGGACAGGAGAAGTTCACGGATGTGGCAAATGCCGAGATTCAGCCCGAACAGCCTATCGCGCTGGGTGTTATTCGCGATGTTGAGGCGGAAACCTACGATGAGGCTGTCCGCAACCAGATCAATGAGGTGCAGGCGAAAGCCAAGGCGAAAACCTTTGACGACCTGCTGATGACTCTCGAACACTGGGACATCTAAAAAACGGAATGCGCAATGCCTGCAGCGGCCTTGCGCATTTTTTTTGTATTATGGTTTTGCTTTCCTTTCCGTGAACAATAAATTGGACATATCTCCCGTTGCTTATATCCGTAACGGTTTCTCCGACAAGTTCGGCGTTCCTCGCCAGCCCGTTCGCGACAGCCGGATAGAGTCACGTATCGTCTTCACTGAACCCTACCGTGTGCCGGAAGCGTTGCGGGGCATAGAAGGATATAGCCATCTGTGGCTGTTGTGGGGTTTTCACAACAACCGTCGCCAACAGTGGTCGCCTACTGTCCGCCCGCCACGTCTGGGAGGCAACCGGCGCGTGGGTGTTTTTGCCACCCGATCGCCAGTCCGTCCCAACCCGATAGGACTGACCGTCGTGAGACTGCTGAGAGTGGAGAAGACCCGTGATGGACTGACGCTTGTCGTGTCGGGTGCGGATATGCAGGACGGAACGCCCGTCTATGACATCAAACCCTATATAGCCTACGCGGATGCCATACCCGATGCACGGTGTGGCTTTGTGGATGAGGTGGATTTCCATGCGCTTGAGGTCGTTTGGCAGGCGGAATGTCTGACTGTTCCTCGTGTGCAGTGGGAGGAGATACTTCGGCAGGATCCGCGCCCTGCCTATCAGGACAATCCAGACCGCATCTACCATATCGCTTTTAGCAATGAGGATCTCGCTTTCCGTGTGGAAGGTGACAGACTGACAGTCTTGTCGGTGCGTTTGGATAGTACGAACCGCTAACCCCCGATCATTCACGCCATTCTCTTGATTATCTGAACATGCCGGATGCGTTCAGAGACGACATCGTAAGGCTAGGGAAGGTGTGTGCCCGCATTTTTATTGTATTTTGATGCGGTTTGAATATCATAGTATTACAAACTTTTTTACGGAAAAATGCTATTAACATTTGGTCAAATGAAAAATGTGCAGTACTTTTGCACCCGCTTTTGAGAGAGAAATGCTTTGTGAAGCACGGCTCAAAAGGGCGTTTAGCTCAGCTGGTTTAGAGCATCTGCCCTACAAGCAGAGGGTCCGCGGTTCGAATCCGTGAACGCCCACAGAAAAAGAGTTACGGATAATTGTAACTCTTCTTTTTTACACTAATGTGCATTGTTTATGGTAGCGTTGGTGGTAAGATGTTACAGCCGCCAGGCTAAATAGTAGTTCAGTCCCCAATTCAGTTCTTTTCGATCGCCGTAGCCCGGGATATAAATGGGTGCTTCCGTGGCGGAAGCGTTGCGGCGGGTGAACAGTAGTTTGACGCGGAATGTCCATCCCATATAGAACCCGCTTACAATCTGCACTTGGCATCCTGCCGCCAGTTCGCCCCATGCGTCACACACCTGCTGCAGGGAGGTTCCGGCACGCAGACCGACGAGCAGGGCGTGAGGGGAACGGATGCTCTTCTTTAGAGGATTGTAATCCAGCCCCGCACGAAGAAAACCGCCGTTGACGGTTTGGGTAATGCTGTCCTTGCTGGCTTTGCCGAAGGCGTAACCGCCTTCCATGACAGGGTAGAGTTTGTTGATGAGGCGAACATTGACAGCCGCCTCATAACTTTGCAGCGCACCTCGTGAGCGAACAGCTTCATAGACGGGCATAAAGGCGTCCAGTTTGACAAAAGTGCCCTGATAGACAGCGGTGTCACTATAAGGATGCAAAGGACTGACAGCAGGTTTTGCACCTGTTGTGTCCTCTGCCGATGCGGTTGCAACAACGGAAAACAGAATCAGAACAGTCAATAACGTCCTTCTTACCACATCATCCTCACTTCCTCTTTGAGAGCCTCCATGGCAATCTGGTGCGGGGTGGTTCCGTTTTGTCGGTAGGCGGTCATCAGTACTCGGGCGTAGTCGAAGGTGGTGCTTTGTTCAGGCATCTGAAGAGCCATCGTATGAATGAAGGATGCTATCTCGTCTCGCGCTTTCATCACTTTTGCCCATAGTTCGTCGCCTACGTATATCTGCTGGCTCATATTGTGCTCCCATTCGCGGCGGACGGTCAGCAGGAGCTGCTGCTCCAGTTCCGCTTTAGTCATCTGTCCCATATCAATATCCGATAGCAGATGTTCCGGTTCCGTGCGCTCCAGAAGCAGTGCCAGACGCTCATAAGCTCTGAGACGGATGGGGGTTATCTCCTTTTCGGTGTTTTTCTTTATCTCCCACAGGCGTCTTTCCTGTTCGCCGCGAAGCAGGTAACGCATCACTACCCAGACGCATAGCAATACCACAAGGGCGGGTATCGTGAATTTCAGTATTTCTAACATAAGATTGTTTGATTGACGCCGCAAAGGTACACATATAAATTGAAAAAACCGGTTATGATGCGAAAAAAAGCGTTTGATATGAAAAATTACCGATAAAAGTAGTATTTTTGCGGGCATCAATTGCAAACAAGAATACCAAGATGATTCTGAGTATGACCGGTTACGGCAGAGCGGAATACACTTTTGCCGACCACAAAACGATTTTTGAGATACGCGGTCTCAATTCCAAGCAACTTGACTTGACCTTCAAAACCTGCCCGTTCTTCCGTACAAGGGAGCAGGATATACGTACTTTGCTTGTTCCTGTTCTTCAGCGCGGAAAGGTGGATGTAACCCTTTCTACCGTGCCGATTGACAATCTCGTTTCTTCCAATCCCGTTCAGCAGGTTTTCTCTTCAATTAACAAAGACGCTTTCATTTTCTATTATAATCAGTTGCGCACTTTGCAGACGGAGTTGGACGCTCCTGCTGAGCCTCTTTTCGGCACTATTCTGCGTATGCCCGATGTGTTGCGTTCCACCGCCGAGGACAACGTGTCGGATGCCGAATGGGAGTTGCTGCGCCAGGCGGTGGAACAGGCTCTCAATGCCTTTATTGCCTTCCGTGCACAGGAGGGTATGGCTCTCCGAACAATGTTTGCTGACAAACTGGACGGAATAGAGTGTCTGCTTGGTCAGGTAGAACCTCTGGAAAGTGAAAGGATTGAAAAAATAAAACAGCGGCTGCAAGGGCGGTTGGCAGAGTTGGAGGAGCAGACACGTCAGCCCGTTGATAAAAACAGGTTTGAGGCTGAACTCATTTATTATATTGAAAAACTGGATATAACCGAAGAGAAAGTGCGGCTGCGCAATCACTTGCGGTACTTCCGCGAAACAATGGATAATGCGGAACAAGACGGGGTAGGAAAGAAACTGGGCTTTGTGGCGCAGGAGATGGGGCGCGAGATTAACACCCTCGGCTCGAAGGCGAACCACAGCGGGATGCAGATTATCGTCGTGAAGATGAAAGACTTGTTGGAACAAATCAAAGAGCAGGTGCTCAACGTCCTATGATACTCATTTTTTCAGCACCGTCAGGCAGCGGCAAATCAACACTCGTCCATTACCTCCTTTCAAAGCGGAGCGATCTGGAGTTCTCCGTTTCCTGCACAACCCGCCCGCCGCGAGGCAAAGAGCAGGATGGGAAAGACTACTATTTCATCTCCAACGAGGAGTTTGAGAGACTTATCTGCGAGGATGCGTTCATAGAGTACGAGAGTGTGTATGCTGGCACGTATTACGGCACTCTCAAAAGCGAGATCCGGCGCATTGAGGAGAAAGGCTGTCACGCCGTTTTTGATGTGGACGTAATGGGCGGTATGAACCTCAAACGAATCTTTGGCGAGCGCGCACTCTCCGTTTTTGTGGCTCCGCCAAGTGTGGAAGAGCTGGAACGCAGGCTCGTGCAACGGGCTACCGATGCGCCTGAAAAAATCAAAGAACGTATATTGAAAGCCGAAGAGGAACTCAGGCAACAAGAGAGTTTCGACCTTGTTATCGTCAATGACGACCTACAGCAGGCACAACGCGAACTCTTAGAAAAAGTAAACTGCTTTTTATCAACAAAATGACAAGACCCCGAATACATACTGTGAGTGTGTCTGCGGCAGCCCGTTTATTCTTGTTGCCGGCACTCATTCTTATGACGTTATCCGTTTCTGCCACACCTCGGCTTTACCGTAAGTCCAATCCCAAAAAGAAAACAGACACTTCGTACCAGTTGCGTTACCGCATGGCAGGTGCAGTAGGTTTTCTCAACCGTGATGACAAGGTGCGCGACTTCAAGTTTGACCGACCTGTCATTACCGGCGGAACGGTGGCATTGGAGTTTCTTCCTACCGGCAGGTGGAAATGTATGCAGCAGTGGAACAACGCTTCCATTGGTGTGGCATTCTCTGTTTTTGATCTCGGTCAGCAGCAATATCTCGGACAAGTCTTTGCTCCTCATGCGTATCTGAGTGTACCGCTGTTGCGTCGTGAGCGCGTGACGTTCGGTTTGCGTCCGGGTCTCGGATTGGCTTTCGTCAACCGGACCTACGCCAATACGGTACCTCCCGAAGAGTTGTGGAAGAGTATAACCAAAACCGTTGACGGGAAAAAGATACCCATAGCCAACCAGTCAATAGGCAGTATAACAAACGTCTTTATGACAGGCGGTCTGTATCTTGATGTCAAGTTGGTGGAGTGTTGGGATTTCACATTCTCGGGCGGTTGGCAGCACTTGAGCAACGGCAGTGTGATGACCCCAAACGGCGGTTACAACATGTTCAATGTAGAAGCAGGAATAGCCTACACTCCCAAGTACAAGACGAGCGGTTTCCACTACTATGAGCCCGACACGGATGTTCCCTCCAAACTGCACGACGGCGTTTCCAAAAAGTGGGGTATAGACTTCACTTTCGGAGCGGGTACACGCAGTGTCTATTACCGTGACCGTGACTGGTTTGCGGCAGCCTCTTTCAGCATAGCCGCCTACTGGCAACCGTATAGTATCTTCCGTATTGGATTGGGTGCGGATATGTACTACGACGGTGCGTATTCGGCTCTCTATAAGGATTTTGCGAACGAAGAGTATCCCCATGTTACTTATTATGCCAAGACTTACTTGAGTGAAAGCAAGACTCTCAACTGCTTCCGTGCGGGAGTCAGCATTCAGCCAGAATTCGTATTTGGCAATCTCACATTCGGCTATCACGTCGGTATCTACCTTTACGACCCCGTAAAGAACCTTGAACCGTTCGCAGAGGTTAAGAGCAACGACGGCAAACCGCTCAATCGTGGAATCATCTATGCCTACAATCCTGCCAAGTCGAGCAACTACCAGGACGGATGGTGCTATCAGAAACTCATTATGCGGTACTATTGCTCAAAGCATTTCTTCGTGCATGTTGGACTCAAACTCCATATTTTCAAAGCCGAGTTTATCGATGCCGGTTTAGGATTCCGTATCTAATCTGCTTGCGCTATGGTTCAACCTGCTATCCTCATATGTCATCACGACCCGGGTTACCTCGCCTTGTTGGCAGATTATATGCGTGACAGAGAGATGACCGTCTATACCACGATGGACGCTCTCCAGGTTCAGCCCCTGCTTGCTGGTCATTCGGTTCAACTATGCCTTGTGGATGCCCGCCTGAACAACAACCAGGCGTTTGAACTTACCGCCCAACTCCGTGTCCATTACCCTCACCTGCCCGTAATGATTCTTGCGCCTGTGGCAGACAGAGACCGGCAAATCAGTGCTTTCAAAGCCGGTGCTGCTGATTATATTTCTATCCCTACCGATATGGAAATATTATTGGCGAAGATGCGTGCGCTCATGCGTCTGCTTGCTCCGGACAGTGAAGATACGATGCCCGTGCAGTTTCAGTTGGGGGATGTGCTCTTTGACGGACAGAAGCATCTGCTCGGCTCCAAACCGCTCTCCGTCCGCGAAAGCGACCTGCTCCTGTTACTCTGTCGTTACAAGGACAAAACAGTGCTTCGCTCGCATATTCTTCGCTCCATCTGGGCGAATGAGGATGTGTTCGCTTCTCGTTCGCTCAGTGTATATATCAACCGGCTTCGTCACCATCTCGGATCGGACGCGGCCGTTACCATCCTGCCAGTCAGAGGAAAAGGGTATATGCTCACTGACAAACAATAATAATCCATAAAACACTTCCGCCATGTCCGCTCCGTCCATTGTCAACCGCCGTGCATCATTCGACTATTTTCTAATCAGCCGTCTGACTGCAGGTTTGGTCCTTTACGGTACGGAAATAAAATCCATTCGCGAAGGCAAAGCCTCGCTCATAGATGCTTTCTGCCGTTTCGAGAATGGCGAACTGTGGGTTAATCAGATGCGGATTTCCCCTTACAAGTTCGGCTCTTATGCCAACCACGACGAGCTGCGCAAGCGCAAATTGCTCCTCAACCGTCAGGAATTGCGGCGGCTCGAACGGCAAGTGGGCGACAGCGGTAAGACCATCATTCCTCTCAGGATTTTTTTCAATGAGAAGGGACTTGCCAAAATGGAAATCGCACTCGCGCAGGGAAAGCACAACTACGACAAGCGGCAGTCGCTCCGCGAGAAAGACATTGACCGCGACACTGCTCGGTACATTAAACGGTAAACTTCCCGATGCGATATACCTCTGATGATTTCAATGTTGCCCTATCCACCCTTCGAAACGGAGGGGTCATCCTTTATCCCACAGATACAATTTGGGGAATAGGGTGCGATGCGACCAATGAGACGGCTGTCCGGCGTGTTTATGACATCAAGCGGCGCGATGACTCCAAAGCTCTCATCCTGTTGCTTGACAGTATGGAACACCTGCGGAAGTACGTTTCCCTTGAACGTTTACCCTCCACCCTGACTGGATATTTACAGCCGAGAGATGATGAAAAACCGTTTGCCAAACCCGTAACCGTCATTTATCCCGATGTTCAGAACCTGCCGTTGTCTCTGCTTGCGTCCGACGGCTCAGCAGCAATACGGCTGACTCGTGAGGAATTTTCGCATAACCTCTGCGCTGCATTGGGAAGCCCTCTTGTTTCCACCTCCGCCAATATAAGCGGAAAGCCAGCGCCGCAGTACTTCCAACAGATTGATAAGAAGATAATCAGTGCAGTGGATTATGTCTGCCGCTATCGGCAGGATGACACAGCTCTTGCTTTGCCTAGCACAATCCTTCGCCTCAGCATTGCTCCTAAAGGCGATGTGGCTTTCTCTATCATTCGACAATAAATTGGAAAAATCATGCATGATACTGTGTTTTCTCTGTTTTTTTACTACTTTTGCCGCCGTTTGGAACGCGGTCGTCTCGCATGCAGTAACCACAAAAGACAAACTCTTATATAATATGAAACATAAATTTCTTCTTTTTTCTCTCCTTCTGTCTGTTGCCGATCTTTCGGCTCAAGAACATTCTATAATGGTTATCAGCGATATGCACGTGTTAGACAACTCGCTGTGGAATCAAGAGAATCCGGAGATTTTTTATTCTGACCCAAAAATGGTGGAGCACTCTGCCGAACTTTTTGATATGGCGGTGGAGCGTATCCTTGAACGTCGCCCTGATATTCTGCTCATTCCTGGCGACCTAACTTATAATGGCGAGAGGAAAAGCCATCAGTATGTTGCGGAGCAGTTGACGCGGATTCAAGCCAATGGTACGCAGGTGTTTGTCATTCCTGGCAACCACGATGTTTCCAATCCGTTGGCGAAAGATTTCTCAAGCGGAAAGGGTGTGAAAACCGACAACCTATCTGCATTAGGTTTCGCTGAATTATACGCTGATTTCGGATACAATAACGCCGTATTGCGGCTTGACAGCGAGACCGACTCACTCTCTTATATGGCGTATCCGACCGATGATATTGCTGTCATCGGACTTAACTCAAATCTTTCCAACGTCGGAGGGCAAAAATCAGCAGGCTGCATCACAGAAGGCACACTCAACTTCTTGCTTGAGAGTGCGGGGCAGGCCATCGCTGACGGACATAGCAATATCCTCGTGATGGTACACCATCCAATAATGGAGCATATCGACAAGCAGTCGATGGTGGATGCCAGCCACATCGTTAATATTGGGGAAGAGATGATTCCTATCAGCGAAATTCAGGACAATCTTACTTCTGCGCATATACACGCTGTCTTCACCGGCCACGGACACCTACACACCATCTCACGCGTTCCTACCGCAAGTGGCGACCTTTACGACATCTCCACAGGCTCGCTCTGTGCTTTCCCAAGCCCCATACGTTATGGCATACTTAATACAGGAACGGGCAACCTTGCCATCGCGAGTGAACTGATTGATACCTACCTTCAGGAAGGCTGCGAACGCGATACGGTTCTTGCCAAAGCGGCGGTTAATACCGTGGTGGAGAAAATCTACCCCAAGATTGAGAATCTTAAGAAAATGATTGATTCCGACCCGAAGCTCAAGCTGCTGTTCAGCGGCGGTGCGTTTTCAAATGTGGACAAGGACGGTCTCAAACTCATTGTATGGCTGTATATGGGTAAAGAGATTCATCACGCTTTCACCTCTCTTTCGCGCGGTGACGAAGACGCGGGTATCTATTTCGATACGGACAGCGCATACAATGCCGCTCTTTCCGCTTTCTATAGTATGGCAACCGATATGGTCGGAATGGATGTGGAAAAGGCTATGCCCCTGCTTCAACCCATTCTTGCCAAAATGGGTATCAACATTGACAGCTCGATCACTCCTGAAGCCATTCTGGGAAGCATTTATTACAACTACGTGACCATTGATGGCGTGGAAATAAACACCCCCGATGCATCATGCACCACACTCCGCTCCATCAACGTACGCGAGGGTACTGTTAGCGCGGTTGATGATGTGTATATGGAATCCTCGCAATCCGAGAAGAGGTTTGAGAATGGACAGATAGTCATCTATCGCAGTGGCAGAAAAATGAATCTTCTCGGACAGGAATACTAACGCATAAAGCCCAAACGAAATACATAACTAATAACTAAATTAACAATCACTATGAAAAAAGCATTTACCTTTTTGTTGCTCGCAGCCTGCGCTTTTGTGTATGCTGATGAGAAGAACTTTATGGTGATGAGTGATATGCACGTGATGGTGAAATCACTCTGGAATCAAACCCATCCGGAAGTGTTCTATTCCGACCCCAAAATGGTAGAGCACTCGCACGAACTCTTCGACCTCGCCATTGAGCGCGTTAAAGAAAACGCCCCTGATTTCCTGCTCGTACCGGGTGATATGACATACAACGGCGAGTTGAAAAATCATCAGTATGTCGCTCAGAAATTCGCCGAACTTGAAGCTGCTGGTATTGAGGTGTTCGTCATCCCTGGCAACCACGACATTTCCGATCCTGGCGCAAAAGACTATTCCAGCGGCAAAGGTGTTAAGACAGCCAACTGCTCTGCAGTTAAATTTGCCGAACTCTATGCCAATTTTGGTTACAATGATGCCGTTATGCGCCTTGACAAGGGTGTGGACTCGTTGGCATATATGACCTATTTCGCAGACGATATTGCGATTATAGGTATGAATACCAACGTATCCAATATAGGCGGACACAAGTCGGCTGGCGGCTTCACTGAAGGAATGATGACCTTCCTCAAACAATGCACTGATAAGGCACTTGCCGACGGACGCAAAAACATCCTCGTGATGGCTCACCACCCCGTAATGGAACATATCAACGGTCAGTCGTTCATTGACGTGAACCACATCGCCAACATGGCAGAAGGTATGATTCCGCTGGCTACTATCCAAGAGCAACTCACAGCCTCTCACGTTCACGTGGTCTTTACTGGTCACGCACATATTCATACGGCATCCCATATCTCTACCGCGAATGGAGACTTGTACGATATCTCCACCGGTTCGGTCAGCTCCTATCCAAGCCCGATGCGTATAGGTACACTTGATACGGAAACAGGACTGCTTGAACTGACCGGCACGGAAATCACCAAGTATCAGGAAGAAGGTTATCTGCGCGATACCGTCCTGTCAAATAGCGCTATCTCTACGTTGGCTTCCAAAATATACGCCAATGTGGGACTCATCAAAGAGAAAGTGGACAAGCATCCCAAAATCAAAGATTATATCGATGTATCGGCATTGGATAAGTACGATGCAGCCGGAATGCGTAAGATTGCCCGTCAGTTTTTGGGCGAAGATCTGCATAAAGCCCTTTGCGCACTCTCTCGTGGTGATGAAGATGTTTTCTACTATGATGAAGAGGCAAGTGCCGCTATGGAAGCCTTCGATGCTATGTTGGAAGAACTGGTAGGTGTGGACTACTCGGTGTTGATGTTTGCTGCGGAGATGGCAGGTATGGATGTCGATTTGGGTGTGAATCCCGAAATGATGTTCAACAGCATTTACAACAACACTCTTTATATTGACGATGACGAGTTTTATACTGCCGATGCTTCCGGCAATCTTGAGATAGAAGACCAGGAAGGTGCCACGCTGGACGGCGTTTCCTTACGTGACCCGAAGAGCAGTTATACGCTGACGGTGAACGGCGAACACGGCAAAGTAACCGGTGCCGGTACTTACGATGCAGGAACCAAAGTGACGCTCAAAGCCACTGCGGACGAACACTATCATTTTGTCAAATGGTCGGATGGTAACACAAATGCCACACGTGAAGTGACTGTGAATGCCGATGCTACCTATACGGCTGTCTTCGCTATTGACCAGTTTACTATTACAGTAGCAGGAGAACACGGTACGGTAACCGGAGCAGGAACCTATGACTATGGCAAGAAAGTGACACTCAACGCCACAGCTAATGAGCACTATCACTTTGTCAAA
>JAGCWE010000045.1 GCA_017962005.1 Paludibacteraceae bacterium
AAATTACGGCCACCGCCTCCGTCATGCCAGACGCGTGCGGAGACCACACCTACAGTGTCAATGTGGAAGTTGAATTCGCTAACGGACAGGGACGAGACCTTATTGTCGAAGACTGGAAAGGGAACAAGCGAGTCTTCCCAACCACACCTGCCGATACAAAGATTGATGATCCTCCCGTTTTCGAGTATCAAAAGTACACTCCGGGCGGACAACATGGGTTCAAAGTCTATTTCGATGGGTATGAAGATTGTGCTGTCTATGCTTACTACATCGAACCGGCGCAACCCAAGATAGACATCGTACATACCGACATTGGATCTGTCACGAGCTGCGGTGCTACATACGACTTGTCCGTTAAGTTCGAATACACGAACCAGGATGGTACGCTTTCGGTTGATCTCGACGGAAGACCTGCGGACAAAATCACACCGGATTTCGTAAAGGATGAATTCGACAAACAAACGGCCACCGCCACCTTCATCGGACTCACAGCCGACGGACAAAAGCACACACTCACTGTCCAAACTACCGGCGGTGTGCATAACTGCCAAAAATCCGTCACCGTCGATGCACCGCAGGCAGAGGACATAATCACATCCGTTGAGGTTACTGATGTTCCGGAGAATATCCGCTGCGACCAGACGGAATATGATGTCACCATTACCGTTACAATGTCGTCCGACAACGCTATCGGCAAGAAGATTATTATTGCTCACGAAGGCCAAACCGACGATTTCATTGCAACGGCTAACCCGATGGAGACTACCGTCAAGATGACGACTGCGGATGCAACAGGTCTGACTGTGGATGCATATTTCGATGGACATCCCGAGTGCAAAGTAACGAGCAAAACTTTCGATGCTCCCAAACGCTTGAAGTGTATAAAGGATTACGCGCAGACATGCGAAGGAGAAAGGTACACCTGGTCTGTCACCGGTCTCACCTACGGACCATTCGCAAAGGCCGGGATGGATACCATCGTCAATGAGTTCAATGTTCTCGACACGCTGATCGTTACCGTCTATCCCACCTATAACATGCCCGAGGAACAAGTGACGATCATCGACGGTGAGACATACACCTGGAACGGCAAAGACTATGAAACGGAAGGCATATACAAAGAGACGCTCCTGTCGGAACATGACTGTGACAGCATCGTCACGCTCAACCTGACTGTCAAGGAAAACATCGTCGAAGAGGTGGCCTTCACTATCGCCGAGCAATGCGCGGGTGAAGGACTCTTGGAGATAGCGGTGCAACACACCGGCCTCTTGACGGACGCGCGATTGACCTTCTCCCCGGAGGCTGTAGCCGCGGGATTTGTGAACGACACCTATCCGCTGGACGATCAGGACATCGTTTCGGTTCCGTACAATGTCAAAGCGGGTATCTTCTCGGTTCATATCGACCTCCTCTTCCATAGCCGGCTCAAGCACAGCGCCGACGAGCCCTTCACGCTTCTCTTCCCGCGTACGGTTTTGGAGCAAGGATGGATGGATGCCATCTTCGTGCTGACCCATGACTATAATGGCGGATATGATTTCACGGACTTCCAGTGGTATAAGAAAGGCCAGATGCTGGTAGGCGAAACAGGCCCGTACCTGTACCAGCCGCTCGAAGTAGGCGCCGAATACAGCGCCATGTTGACGGAAGTGAGCGGCCTCAAGCTCATGACCTGTCCGCTCATCGTCACCGAACATTCGGAAATCTCCCTCTATCCGACTGTCGTAACGCGCAAGGATCTCATCCATGTCAATGTCTCGCAGGACGCACGCCTCACCCTGTATAGCATCATGGGCGAACGACATAACTCCTATTCGCTCCTCTCCGGTGATACGCAGATCAACGCACCGGGCACGCAAGGCATCTACTTGGCGGAGATTGTATTGGAATCCGGCCAGCGGAAAGTGTTTAAAATCATGGTAAGATGAAACGGATAGTTGCCTTCATAGCGGTTTTGTTGATGGCCTCAATGGCCTTCGCACAGCACTATATCGGTGTTGGCGCCTCTCTGTCTTCTCCGTTCCAGTTGGATAAGTCCGATGCCACTAAACCGCTCTTCGGATGGGGAGAAGGAGTCTCGCTCCAGTACCAATTCCGCCGTAATCATTTCCTGCTGAGCATCGGAGCTGCCATGTCAGGCGAGCACCCACGCGTAGCCGTAGCCGACGAAAAATTCTCCGCATCCATGATCGACACCCGCGGAATCGAATTCAACTATCTCGGTCACCTGATCAGCCGTAGAGACCTGAGTTCCAGCTTGTGGTTCCATACGCCGGTGATGATCGGCTTCGAGACCTATCCGTTCTATATGCTGGTGGGCGCGCAGTATAGCCTCTTCATCGCTTCGTGGACGCATCAAAAAGGACTCATGGCCTCCGCTGCGGACTATTATGGCCGGTATTACGACGATTATATCGATGACATGTTCACGCATGGCTACCATGACTATGAACCCGTTTCCACCAAAGGACAGATGCGCTACAAAAACGATATCCGCTTGCTCGTCGAGTTAGGTGGCACGCTGCCCCTCGGCCCAAGCAAAAACGGTTTGGACCAACTCTTGCGTATCGGAGCTTTTGCGGAAGTCGGGTTGTTGGATGTGCTGGATCAACCTTCCGCACCCGACAAAACGGAATGGGATGTGTCGCAATATATGAATGTATCGATGAATCATCTCTACTCGGCCGCCAATGCCAACACCGGTGCGTTGCGCAACATCGTGGTAGGAGTCAAAGTTACCTGCCTCTTCCCTGTCGGCGGCCAACCGGATAGAAACAAAAACAAGCACAAATACTACAGAACCCACTTCAAACGGACAAAACACAAATGCCATTGCCTCGGCCTACCTGTCCCATACTTCCTCAATTAATATGAACGCTATCTCATTACACACCGTTGTTCCTGTGCGGGCTGAAGCACGGGAAGGAAGTGAACAGCTGACACAAATGCTGTTTGGTGAAACATGCGCCATCCTGGAAGAAAAACCTCGATGGAATCGGATAAAATTGCACTCGGACGGCCGGGAGGGATGGGTCGATTCCAAGATGATTTGTCCGATGAAATCGAAGGAATTCGCACTTTACAAGCAAGCGTATCAGTCTGCAGCACTCGTCGTTTTCCCGATGGCCTATGCTGTAAGTGAGAACAACAGTCAAACTATTCCTCTAACCGCCGGAACACGCTTGACGAACTACAAAAACGGGCGATTCGAACTATTAGGTGTAGGTTTCCGCATTGACCCGATGTATGTCTCGGAGAAACCCTACGAAATGAGTCAGCAAAAACTATTCGAGGTGGTCCGTTTCTGGCTCAATGTGCCGTATCTGTGGGGCGGTAAGAATGCACTGGGCATCGACTGCTCCGGCTTTACACAGGTCATCATGAGCCTATTTGGCAAGCACTTGCTTCGCAACGCTTCCGAGCAAGCCACACAAGGGCGTAGGATCTCCGACCTGTCAAAAGCACAAGCCGGTGACCTGGTTTTCTTTGACCATCAAGGTCTCAATGACGGAGTTTCCAGTCCCTCGCACATATCCCATGTCGGCATAGTCATTGATAGCGAACGCGTGATTCATTGTTCCGGCCGCGTAAAAGTAGAAAAGCTCGATGAAATCGGCATTTTTTGCGCAGAAACAGGTCTCCACACACACCATTTAGCATCCATCCGCCGCCAATAATCATCTTCATATTAACCAAAAAACAGCAGCGTTTCCGTTGCTGTTTTTCGTACCGCGAGCCGGGGTCGAACCGGCACGCTAATCACTGAGCAAAAGATTTTAAGTCTTTCTTGTCTACCAATTCCAACATCGCGGCGCGCTTGGACTAAAATTCGCGTGACTCGCGTCAATGCCGCTCGATTACGCTACATTTTGTTCTACGCTTCTCGGTCTGCAAAACTATGTTTTACCTCCCGATAATTTGAAAAAAATCTTCAAATCGGCTGCAAAAGTACTGCTTTTTTTCGATATACACAAATATTTTTGCGAAAAAATGCGTTTTTATTCATTTTATTTGCGTACATCATTTTTTTTTCGTACCTTTGCAGCCGTTTTTGTCCTGACGGACATGAAACCGTTAATTTGTTATAAATTAAGGTATAAATATGGCAAAGGAAAAATACATCGCATCTTGGGACTATAGGATTTTCAAGACCTATGTGCGCTTTTTGAATGAGCACTTGATGTACAAGATGATTTATCAAGGTAAGGAGAATATCCCTGCGCAGGGTGAACTCTGTATGTTGGTGTCCAATCACGAAAACTGCGCCAATGATCCCTTAAACCTGCTGTTAGGTCTGGAGAATGAGACCCATCCGTATGTGCTGGCACGGGCTGATGCCTTTGAATTGGTTGGACCTGTTCTGTCGAAGTTCTTCTTGTGGCTGGGCATGTTACCCACTTTCCGCGCAGAGTTCGGTACATCGCCCGAAGACATGAAGAAGAACGAAGAGACGATGAATACCATGTACGGTAAGATCATGGATGGTAACCGTCTGATCATCTACCCTGCCGGCATCCATACGCCGAAGCATTGGTTCAATGACTTCACTTTCGGTTATACGCACATGGCCTTCACCGCCGCCAAGATGACGGGTTTCACCAAAGACTTCAAGATCGTGCCTTGCGCGAACCATTACGAGGACTATTTTGAAGTGGGAACCCAATGCATCATCCGTTACGGCGAGCCGTTGTCGTTGCAACCGTGGTACGAGATGTATCAGACCAAGCCCCGTACGGCCCAGCGCGAAGTGAACAAGATCATCCGTGAGCGGATTGAGGCGATGATGCTTGACATCCGCGACCTTGACCACTACGATCAGATTGATTGGCTCCGCAAGAGTGCTTTTGGTCAGAACTATTGCCGTCAGAACGGAGGCAATCCTGCTTACCTGCCTGACAAACTGGCTTCCGACCGCAAATTAGTCGAGACTCTGAAGTCCAAAGCCGATGATGAAACCTTCTGGCAGCCCATCGACGAGGTGATGGAGGAAGAGAAGCAGTTGGGTATCACCGAACGCGATATCATCGGCAAGAAGAATTGGGCGCAGACGATTATTGCTATGCTCGTTCAGTTAGCATTGCTGCCGTTGTGGATCGTGTCGCTGTACCCGAATATTTTCCATTATCTCATTCCGTACCCGTTTGTCAAACCGGATCCGATGTACACCAAAAGCGTGCGCTTCATCGTACCGACAGTCTTCGGCGTTCCGTTGTTCTTCTTGTTCACGGTACTGATCTGCGGACTGGTTTGGGGTCTCTGGTGGCAATCCGCCGCTTTTATGTTACTCGCAACTTGGCCACTCTCATGGTTCGCATTGCACAACGGCAAATGGATGAAAGCTACATGGCGCAATGCAAAATTGCTGATAGCCAAGAGCCGGGATCTCATGGCCAAACGAGAAACTTTATTTGAAAAATTGAGAAACGAATTATAATGAGAAGAGTTGTTATTACGGGCATGGGCATCTGGTCCTGCCTTGGTACATCATTAGACGAAGTGCGTGACTCGCTCTATACGGGCAAGTCTGGCATCATCCTTGACCCCGTCCGCAAAGAGATGGGATTCCGTTCCGGTCTGACAGCCAAAGTGGAGTTACCGGACTTGAAGAAAGAACTCAGCCGTTCCCAGCGTGCATACATGCCGGAGCAAG
>JAGCWE010000046.1 GCA_017962005.1 Paludibacteraceae bacterium
AGGGGCCCCCACAGAAAATAATCAACAGAGCGAAGCGGCGGACTGATTATTTTCGCATGGGGAGAGCGGAGGCACAAGTCGCCTGTCAATATAACAGGGTTGTATTGACCTTTGCGAACTTGTTGCCGAACGCGAAAGTGGGACGCAGTGTGACTTATTGTGCATTATTGGGAAGCAGTGGGAAGCAGTGGGAAAGTGCCAATCCCCCGTATCGTATCTTTGCACCGTCTTTCCCGACACACGACTCCCCTTGGAAGAAAAATTCTGGAAAATCGTTGCGGGATAGCCAACTTGTGTGTACCTTTGCCGCCCTTTTGTAATCCAATCGTTCCATTACACGGCGTTTCGATACTATGGTGACGCGTGTTTCCCCTGACAAGACAGTATGAAAGACATGGATGAAATAAAAAAACGCTTGCGTGAGATGTTTGTTGAATCATCGGAGACAGACACTGTGGACACTGTTTCCGGGCAGAGCGATATGACTTCCTCCGGGCAGACTGGTGATACGGATGTTGATTCGGTCACTGTTCCCGTTATTGATAATCCTCCTACTTGTGAGCACGGAGCATTGGCTTTTATTAAGCAGGTCGGTAAGCGCAACCAGTTCAAAGTGAATATCCTGCACAAGTCGGACGACGATGCGCTGTGCTCGTTCAAGTATCAGGGCGGTTACTTTGCGGCGCATGTCAGTATCAAGGAGGCCGTTGTCTCGATACAGTTCTCCAGGTATGCCGTTTTGCCTTATACCAAGGACAATTACATCCGCGCCCTGCAGGTCTGCCATCGCTTCAACATGTATTACCGGTACGCCAAGTTCACGTTTGCGTATGATTCGGAGACCAATAGTTTGATGTTCAATATATCCATTGAAACCATTGAACCCTCTGAACAGGTCTTCCTTTCCTACCTTGAGATGTCTTTGCGTATGGCGAACGACAGCCGCGACTATATCAACGGCCCGAAGCAGGGAAGACTGCCCGCTGTAAGCCCGATGCCCGATGACGATGAGGACTTTATCAATCTCCGTCGCGACCTCTACCGTCTGGCAAAGGCAGAGATGGAGCAGGAGGACATGGACATCCGCAAGCGTAAACCCAAAGCGGAGCGACCGCAGAATGATTCGGTCAGCGAATACCTCACATACCTCTTCGACGGTGAACAGACCGAGGACCTTCTTGGGCTCACGGTACAGTCTTCGGATGGGCTGCAAGAACTGACCGACCCGAAACAGATAGAAGGATTCAAAGTGCTGGGGTCGGTGGTGCAGGGAACAGGCAGAAAGGCGGCGTTTGTCAGCATGTCGCCCGTGGTCATCACCGTTGACGCTACCACCAGCCACTATATCTTCACCCTTCATCCTCTGTTGGACGAGAAGGACTTCCTCTCTGTGCGTTTGACCGCTGTGCGCACACCGCATGAGTTTGTTCAGAAATACACTCCTGCAGCAGCCTATGTGCCGCAGGCGTTCTCCATCAAGCTCTGCCAGTCGAAGAAATCAAGGAAAGCGGATGCGAAGAACAGGGGAGGTGACGACCGCAAGAAAGAGACCTTCATTCCCTCTGTAACGGCGGAATACGAGGAGCTGTTCCGCAACGCGCACGAACTGGTGCAGAACGAGTTCTACCTGCAGGCGATTGTCCTGCTGCATCCCATTTATGAGGCGGTCAAGATGAAGTACTGGGAACTGCGGGGACACGACCGCGACCTCTTCTTCGCTGTCTGCTACGACCTCGGCTTCTGCTACACCGAACTCCGCCTCTTTGAGAAGGCGTATTTCTACCTCGACATAACGCGCAACAGCAACCGCTACGACTGCGAGCAGATGTACTTCAACTCCCTTGCCGAGGGACGCGACGTGCGCATCTTTGAGGACCTGCAGAGCGAGATAGACGAGATACGCCGCTCCATCCACAACATGCGCTCCGAAGACTCCGACAACGAGGAGATAGACGAGGAGAACGAGGACATATTCGGCGAGATAGGGCAGGCGGGACTCGACCGTATGATTGAGTACTACGCCTTCCTGCAACGACGGTTAGGCTACTCGCAAATCAACTTCGGGTATCTGGATGCCGCCGAGGAGACATTCCGGCAACTGCTCAAGCACGAAGGAAGCCGCGATTACGCCAAGCAGGAACTCAAGCATATCGCCCGTCTGAGGACCAACGAACAGCGCCGTAAGTTGCATTGACGCACCAGAAGACGTACTGCGCCACCATGCAGTACGAACCCGCTTCCCACCACATCACCACGTACAGCAGGTCGATGAACAGCCAGATGAACCACTGTTCCCTGTAGGCCAGCACCAGCAGAATCTGTGCCGCAAAGGCGGGCACGGTGGTCAGCGCGTCCAGATAAGGCTGCGTGTCGTTGGTGTAACGCTGCAGTATCAGGCCTGTCAGCATCGAAAGAGCCAGCAGACCCGCACAGAGCGCGGCAAACAGCATCGGACGCATACGGCGGAAAGGGATGACGTCGCTTTGTTGTTCGTTGCCGTCTTTCTGCCGCAGCATTCTGCGCCAGCTGTAAATACCGTAAACCTGCGAGGCGAAATAGAAGGCGTTGATGGCTATGCCCCCGTAGAAACGCTCCAGAACGCAGAGATAGGTGTAGGTCAGTATCTGTCCGAAGCCGAAAAAGAAAGTCAGCCACTTGCCTTGTGCGCACAGCACCACGGAGCAGACTCCGAACAGCGCGCTCACCAGTGCCCACACGTTGTCGGGCGCGATGGCGTAGGTGACAATCTGCACCATGATTCCGAGCGTCAGCAGGATAACGGTGTTTCGGTTATTTCGGTCGGGCGCTTTCATCCTGCCAGCGGAAGGTCTCCTCAAAATCCCAGTTGTCGCGTATCTTCAGCCGCTTTGGGAAATAGTACATGGGTTCGGGTTGGCGTTTCAGAAGGTAGTCGCCGGTGGTCCATACGCTGTCCCCGTCCAAGTCCAGAAACAGGCGGAGCATATACGTGTCGCCTTTCAGGCGGTCAAACAGCACATCGCCTGTCTCGCGCAGAGGCCGGGTGGCCGCTGTCTCGTCCTTGCCTTTGAGCAGTTGCACGAACACGTCCGCTGCGGCGGGTGATACGATGACGCGCAGCGTGGCGGTCGCCGTTGAATCAACTTTGGGCGGCTTAATCGTTGCCGTGTCCGGCATGATGCTGTCCCGTGACAGGCTGTCGGTGCGAAGACTGTCAGCAGGAGGACTTTCGCGCATGGTGTCTTTGGGAAGGATGCCGTTGAACAGACGCAGTTCCAGTCCCGAATAGGGAACGGTGACAGGCTCGTCCGTGAAGGCGATGGGCTCGTTCGGCTCATATGTGTATGTGCGGTTGCTGTCCGACAAGGCGTACACGCGGTACGAGCCGGCGGCTATATGGCGTATGTCAAAACGCCCTGTTGAGTCCGTGCGGGCGACACGCAGAAACGGCTTCTTATACACCACGCTGTCCTCCGAACCGGAAGGATGGATGCCCACTAACACTCCCGACGCGGGTTTCAGCGTCTGGGCGAAAACAACCGACCCGGACAGATTGAGCGAGTCAATCTCGTCACCCGTGGAAAACGACAGTGTGTAGTTCTGCAGCGCGTTCTTCTCGTTGTTGTCCCGTATCGCCTGACCGAAATAGATGGTGTAGGTCGTATTGGGCAGCAGCGAGTCATTCAGCGTGACAGAGACTTTCTTGCCGACTGCTTTGACTATCGGCTGCGACGGACTCGGAGGCGAAACCAGCACCTGCTCGCTTGCCCTGTCCAATGTGACGTATTCGTCAAAGCGTATCTGTATTTCCTGCTTTCGCACATTGGTCGCACCGTCTGCGGGAATGGAGGACAACACGCGGGGAGGAATGGAGTCGGTCGGGCCGCCCTGCGGGCCGGCACCGCGGCTCGCACAAGCGCACAACAGGCACGACACTGCTGTCAGCACATACAATGTCCCTTTTCCTCGCGTCATAGACTCTCTAACGCTTTCTTCAACGCCTTGTCCTCACGGAGCAGAAACTCCACACGACCGCGCTGGAAATAGTACCGCTCCACGATGTCCGCGCCGAGCAACTGTTTGACCTCGTCTTTGTGCCGCAGTATGGCTTCGCGGAATGAGGGGCGCAACCGCACGCGCAGACTGTCCATCGTTTGCAGTGAAACGGAATCAATGTCCTCTTTCTGCGCCATCTCAATCAGGTCGTCCAGGTAGCGCGATGTCTCCGTCTCGTAAACGAAGCCCTTGCTGTCCAGATAGTTCATGAAGTCCTCCAGTTCCTCGTCCGTCACCTCGAACACATCGGGACGTGTAATCCCGTTGTGCGTCTGGCGGTAGCGGTTGGCATAATCGAAGAAATGGTGTTCTTTCGCCAGCGTGTAGCATATATCCACTTTCTGCGAGTCGGTCAGCACGATGTCCGGCTGTATGCCGCCGGCGGTGTCGCGCTCCAGTTTCTCTCCGCGCTGCTGCGCCGCATAGTTGATGGCTTGTATGCACCGCCCCGAAGGAAGATAGTAGTGCGCTGTCGTCACTTTCAGATTGCCGCCATAGACAATGGGGCGGATGGACTGCACCAGCCCCTTGCCGAATGTGCGCACGCCAATCAGTTTCGCCCTGCCGAGTTCCTGAAGGCTGCCGGACACAATCTCCGCAGCCGATGCCGTGCCGCCGTTAACCAGAAAGACCACCGGCATGTCCGCATACACGGGTGTCGAAGAGGTCGTGTACGAGCGGTTGGCGGTATTCGTCTTGCCTTTGGTCGTCACCACCTCTGTGCCTTTATCCACAAACAGGCTCACCAGGCGTATGGCTTCGTCTATCAGTCCGCCGCCGTTGCCGCGAAGGTCGATGACCAGCCCGCTCAGCGGATGCTCCTTGCGCATCTGCTCGACCGCCTCGTACAGTGCCGCCGCGCTGCCCGAAGTGAACTCCGAGAACAGCACGTAGCCGATGCTGTCCTGATAACGGTTATAGTATGTTACTGCGGGAAGATGAATCTCCTGTCGTACCACCTGCTTTTCAATCAGCTTTTTCTCGCCTTCGCGGGCAAGAACCAGTTTGACCGTGGTTCCCGCCTCACCGCGCAGACGGTTGCTCACATCCTTGGTTGACTGCCTGTCACAGCGGAAACCGTCCACCTTCACCAGCCGGTGGCCCGCACGGATGTCATTCACCTGAGCAGGCA